>JAJYNP010000076.1 GCA_021786265.1 Chloroflexota bacterium | reverse complement strand
ATCTCCAGAGGGTCGAGATCCGGTTCGAGGTCACCAGCACGCGGGATCACCTGGCCGAGGAGACCGCGCCACGGGCGTGATCATGCTCGGCCATCGCGTGCGCCGGGTCCGGCGGCTCCCGGTGGGCAGGCGGCGCGGACGGCACGGGCAGCCGGTCGCCGGCTCGCTCCCGGTGGCGGGCGGCGACACCGTGCGACACTCCGCGGGATGACACGCGCCCGGCTCGCCGTCCACGCCCACTTCTATCAGCCAGATCGGCGGGACCCGTTCACGGGCCGGATCCCTCCCGATCCCACCGCCGCTCCGGCACACGACTGGACCGAGCGCGTGACCGACGAGTGCTACGAACCGAACGCGCTGCGGGGCAATTTCCGGCACATCGGATGGGACCTTGGCCCAACGCTCGCGTCATGGCTGCGGGACGAGCGGCCGGACGTGCACGATGCCATCGCCGCGCAGGACGACGGGTCCAATGCGATCGCGCAGGCGTGGCATCACGCGATCCTCCCGCTCGCCTCGATGCGCGACCGGCGCACGGAGATCCGCTGGGGGGTCCGCGACTTCGAGCTGCGGTACGGGCGGCGGCCGGCCGGAATCTGGCTCCCCGAGACGGCCGTCGACCTGGCGACGCTGCGGATCTGCGCCGAGGAGGGGATCCGGTACACGGTCCTGGCACCGTGGCAGGCTGGCACGGACGGGGACCTGGACACGCGACGTCCCTACCGCGTGGAGGTCGGCGGCGGGCACTCGCTGATCGTCGTGTTCTACGACCGCGACCTCTCGGCGGCGGTGAGCTTCGATCCGGCCGCCACGAACAACGCCGACGAGTTCGTCCGCTCGCGCGTGCTCCCCCGGCTGGCCGGCCCGCTCCCCTCGGGAGCGCCTCCCCTCGCGCTCATCGCCAGCGATGGCGAGCTGTACGGGCACCACCAGGGGTTCCGCGAGCTGTTCCTCGCGAGGCTCACGAGCTGGTACGGCGCGGGTGCCAGCGACCCCCACCTGGAGGTCGGGCCCCTCGGCGACCTGCTCGCGGAGGCGTCCCGCCCTGCCCTCCCGATCATGACCATCCGGGAGCGGACCAGCTGGTCCTGCCACCACGGGGTGCTCCGGTGGAGCGCGGAGTGCCCGGACGCGATGGACGGGCGCTGGAAGCAGCCGCTCCGGCTCGCGCTGGATCGCCTCGCCGCTGCGATCGACACGCTGACCGAGGCCCTGGTCCGGCCGCTCGGCGTGGACCCCTGGGGGGCACGTGACGGCTACGTGGAGGTCGCGTCGGGCTTCGCATCGGCCGACTCGTACGTGGAGCGCGTGCTGGCCGAATCCGCGGGCGCGGCCGTCAAGCCGCCCCTGGGCGTCCGGTCGCGGCGGCCGCGGGCGCCGCTGCTGCGGGACGTTCTCGCCGCCCAGTCATCGCGGCTGGCGATGTTCATGTCCGACGCCTGGTTCTGGGACGACCCGGCGCGCCAGGAGACGATGCAGGCGCTGCGGTTCGCCGCGCACGCGGCACGGCTCCTCGACCGCATGGCCGGGACGGGCCTCGAGCGGACCCTCGCGGACGATCTCTCCGCGCTGCGCTCTCCCTCGACCGGCCTCGACGGCGCCGCGCTGTACCGGCTGGCCCTCGAGCAGGTGGGGCAACCGGCACCGGGGTAGGCCTTCCGATCTCATGGGCCGAGGATCCGTCCGCGCCGGCGCTGGGAGCCGCCCGTGCCGGCGCTGGGAGCCGCCCGTGCCGGCGCTGGGAGCCGGCCACCAGCCCCCAGCCCGCAGCCACCGCGATCGATGGGCCGTATGCCCGCTTCCAGACGGCCGGTCGGCCCTTGGAGCGCGCCGGCGGCGGCGGGCATGATCGTCCGGGACGCAAGCCCACACCTCCTCCACGGAGTGGCCCGCCGCGAGTGCGGCGGGCCACTCCGTGTTCAGGCCCCCCGGCGCACCACGCGGAGCATGCGCGCAGCCTGTGTCCCGACCGCCCGGACCGCGCGTGTCGCGACACCGCGCCCCTCGAGCGAGAAGAGCCCGAACGCGGCCACGCCGATCGCCGTCGCCACGACGAGCGCGGGCCGGATCCCGAGCTGGGTGGCCAGCACGCCACCTGCGAGTGGCGCGACCGTCGCGGCGAGGTTCTGCGTGCTCTGGTCGATGGCGGTGAACGTCACCGCGTATCGCCGTGGCACGCGGCGCATCAGCTCCTCGAACAGCACCAGGCTCGCACCGGCGGCAAAGACCGAGGCGACCGCCGCGAGCGCCGCCACCAGCGGGAGCACGCCGAGCAGCGTGAGTGCGGCCGGGGCAAGCGCGTTGCCGAGGATCGTGGCCAGGAGCACCGGTCGCGTGCCGCGGCGCATCGAGAGACGCCGCCAGGCCCAGTACCCGATCAGCTGCGTGGCCGCGGCGGCCGCGCCGATCACGCCGATCCACGCGTCCGACGCGTGCAGCTCGCGGACGTAGAAGAGCGGCAGCAGCGGCGCGGCCGTGTAGACGCTCGCGGTGTAGAGGAAGGAGCGGACCTCGAACGCGAGAAACCGGGGCTCCGCGCGCACGACCGCCACGAATTCCGCGAGCCGCAGCCGAGCGCCGGACGAGCGCACGGGGAGCGGCTCCTGGTCGGGGAGCCGGACCCGGTGCGAGTTCCACCAGCTGCCCAGCGCGGCGACGGCGAACGCGCCGAAGACCAGCGCATAGTTCCGGGGGAACGGCATGAACCCGAGGACCTGGCCGGCCAGGGCCACGGTGACCGCAGTGGTGAGCCCCATGATCGACCACCGGCGGCTGATCAGATCGAGTCGGTGCGAGGGGCCCGCGGCGCCGTCCATCAGGACCGGGAAGGCCACGTTGACGAGGGTGTTCGGGACGGTCTGCAGTGCCCAGATGGCGAGCACCGCGATGGCGGCGGGCGCGCTCCCGGCAGCCCAGCCCGGACCCTGCGGCAGCACGAGCATGGCGAGCGCCATCGCCCCGAACGCGAGCTGGGCCAGGAGCCGGGCCGCGCTGTACCAGGGCACCACGTTCCGGCGACGCTGCAGGAAGCGGCCGAGCGGGATCGCGAACAGGAACCCGGAGATCGCGGGCAGGGCGGTGAGCAGGCTGACCTGGAGCGTCGTCCCACCCAGCCGGAGCAGCATCACCGGCAGGAACGGCGTCGAGGCGTTGACGATGCCGACGGCCACCGAGTCGCGCTCGACCAGCCGCACGTTTCGCGCGATGACCGCCCCCGGCAGCGAGTGGGTGGTGCGCGCGCCGCGAGTCTCGACGCTGGTCACCTCACCGCGGCGCGCCGGCCGCCGAGGGGCATGTTCATCCAGGGACCTCAGTGGACTGACACCCCCGCCGACGGACATGGTAGGCCGGCACGGCGGCGTCCGCATGGCCCTGTTCGGCCGCGCCCGGTCCTGTCACGATCGTTGCGCGTCTGACGTTGGGGCCCGCCCTGGCCCCGCGGGAGCAATGAGATGACAGCGACCTATCCTGCTGGGGGAGGCCCGACACCCTCCGGCGAGCCGTCGGCGGCGGCGGCGCCGGGCGCGGGGCCGGCGGCCGCGCCGGCATCCAGCCCGCCCATCCTGCCTGGCGGAGAGCACGCCGCACCGCCCGTCTCCGGCCCCGGACCTGCCTCAGGTGGCTATCCGGGCGCCTGGCCGCCCGGCGCCTTCCAGGGGCCCGGGCCCCGGCCCGCCGCGCCCCCGAGCGCGAACACCGGGACGTGGGTTGCCGGGCTCGTCCTCATCGCGATCGGCGGGCTGCTCCTGCTGGGGCGCTGGGTCCCCGACGCCGGCGAGTACGTGGTGCTGGCCATCGGCCTGGTGCTGCTGGTGGTCTTCTTCGCCACGGGCGAGTACGGGTTCCTCGTCCCGGGCGGCATCATCAGCGGCATCGGGGCGGGGATCCCTCTCGCGACCGCGTACGAGGGTCAACTCGGCGGCGGGCTCTTCCTGGTCGCGATGGCGGTCGGATTCCTGCTCATCTGGATTCTCGGGTTGCTGTTCCGCGTCCGCGAGCACCACTGGTGGCCGCTCGTCCCCGGGTTGATCCTGGGCACGCTCGGCGCGTCGCTGACGGCCGGCGAACGGGGCCAGGGGATCGCGGAGGCGATCGCGGCGGCCTGGCCGGCGGTCCTCGTGGTCGCGGGGGCGCTGATGCTGTTCGGCGCGTTCCGGCATCGACCCACCTGACTCCCGGGCGCGCGCATGGGCGGGCGCGCCGCGTTCGCGCCGCGTTCCGTGCCTCGGGCGGCGCCTGGCCCCCGGCGGGCGCATGGCCTCGCGCGTCCGCGCATGCCACCGCGGCGCGCGACCGCGGCCGAGGATCGAGCGCGCGCCCCTGCGGCGTCCGCCAGATCAGGAACCGACGCGCGTTCGCCGTTCGACCGCCGCGAGGATCACCTCCGCAGCCGCCTCGATCCCGAGCCGACCGGTGTCGATCGCCAGGTCGTAGATGCGCACATCGAGCCAGTCGCGGCCGTACACCTGCTTGATGTAGGCCGCTCGATTCGCGTCCATCTCGTGCACGCGGCGCGCGGCGGCCGCCTGGTCGATGTGTTCGCGCTCCATCACCACCCGCTGCCGGAATGCCGGATCGGCATGGAGGAACACGTGGAACGCATCCGGGTCCTCGCGCAGGATGTGGGCTCCCCCTCGTCCGACGATCACGACGTTCCCCGCCCGGGCCGCCTCCCGGACCGCTTCCTGGGTCAGTTCCAGGACCTCGCGGCGCGGGTCGTAGGCCGGATCCGGATACGGGGGTTCCCACGCCATGCCGAGCCCGGCCGCCAGGGGAGAGAACGACAGCGCCAGCCGGTCGAGCACGGTCGTGGGACGCTCATCCTCGGCTTCGACATCCTCCGGGGCGAGTGAGGCCCGCCGGGCGACCTCGGCGATCAGCGACTGGTCGACGACGCCCAGGTGCAGGCTGGCCGCGAGCGCCCTGGCCACGCTCGACCCGCCGGCGCCGAATTGCCGTGAGATCGTGATGACCGGCATGTGTCACCTCCAGGTCGGCTTCGCTCGACTCACCGCGAGGATACCGCTCCCCATGTCGCCGGACAGAGGCGAACGACCCTCCCCGCGGCGGCCTGACCCTGGGCCACGCCAGGCCTCCTGGGTCCGTTCCGGGTCCCTGGACCTCCCCAGGTCTTCGACCCAGAGGTCCCACTCGAACGCGGGACGGTAGTCGAGCCGCTCGTACATGCGCCGGGCGGTGGCGTTCTCACAGGCGACCTCGAGCCAGACGAGCCGGTGTCCGGTCGCGAGCGCGGCCCGGGTCGCGATGGTCGTGACCAGGGTCCCGTACCCCCGGCGCCGCGCCTGCGGGACGACACCCACGCCGTCGAGACAGGCCAGGTCCCCGAACGTCCAGAGGCGTGCGGTCGCGACGGGTTCCTCGACGACGCGGACGAGATAGGCGCGGAGCCGGCCGGCAGCCAGCGCGCGCTCGATCGCGGCGAGACGCACCTCCGCGAGCGACCCTTCGAGGCCGAAGATGACCCGTTCCAGCGCCTCGTACACCGGCGCCGTGGACCGAGTGACGGCCTCGATCCGCATCAGGGGGTCCAGGTGCGGGACGGCCGCGGCGGTCCGCGTCCACAGGATCAGCTCGTGCAGGGTCGCGTGCCAGCCGAGCGCAGACAGGCGCTCCGCCAGGTCGTGGGGCTCCGTCAGGCCATGCGCCACGAGGATGGCCGGTCGGTCGGCGGACGGGCGCAGCGCCGCAGAGAGCCGTTCGAGATGCCGGAGCATGTCTGCCGCATCGGCGGACCACCGGACGCGTTCGGCGTGGTTCAGCGCGGGGCCACGACCGGGCCAGCGCACCAGCGACGCCCCGAGAGCGGCATCCTCCCGGGCGGTCGCGCCGGCCAGCGCGGCCAGCTCGACCAGCTGGGCCTCGATCTGCTCCAGCTCCTCCCGTGTCGGGACCGCCGGCTCCGCATCGGCACCGGGGCTCCCATCCGAGCGGGGACGCGCCGTCTCGGGACGTTCGATCGGGGGAAGCGAGCCTGCCACCAGCGCACTGTACCAAGCGCCACGCGGACGGCGGAGGTGCCGCGCGTCAGGCCGTGGCCCGCACCGCCGTCTCGCCGAGCACGATCCGGCGAAGCCAGCGGACCGGGGGCGAACCGTGCGAGACCACCGCCTCCAGGTGACCCCGGTAATCGAAGTCCCCGGCATCGCCGTAACCACCCACGATGCGTGGGTCCGGCACGTCCTCCCGCCGTCCGCCTTGCGACTCGGCCCACCGCCGGCGCGCCTCGATCTCCAGGTCCCAGAGTTCGGCGGCCCCCGCGTAGTACGTCGAGAGCTGAGTCGACGTCAGACGCGCGCGGAGCCACTTCGCCCGCGCCTCCTGCTCCTCCTGGAAGCCGGTCTCGACCATCAGCCGCATCGCCTCGTCCTCTGTCATCGATCCGGCGTGGATCCCCACGTCCAGCAGCGCGTTGACGATCGATCGCAGGTAGAACTTCCAGTGGGTGAGCATCAGCGCCGGGTCCCGGCGGCCGTAGCCGACGTCCATCATCGACTGCGTGATGTAGACGGCCCATCCCTCGATGAACGCGCCCGACCCGAAGACCGACCGCACGAGCGACGGGCACCGGTTCGACCAGTCGAGCTGGAGGAAGTGGCCCGGGACGGCCTCGTGGATGCACAGGAGGCGCAGCATCCGGTCGTTGTCCTCGCGCAGATACGACTCCACGCGTTCCGCCGACCAGTCGGTCCCGGGAGGGGTGATCCAGAACAGGCTCTTCTGCCCCTGTTCCAGCGGGCCGGGCGGATCCAGGAACGCACCGCCGAGCGCCCGCATGAACGCGGGCGTCCAGGTGATCTCGAGGCGCTCGTGCGGCAGCCCGATCATCTGGTTGCGACGGACGAAGCGCTCGATCCGGGCGATCTCCCGACCGCAATGGTCGACCAGCTCGTCGGGACGCCGGTGCTCCCGGGCGATCGCGTCGAGAACACGCCTGACGACCGGATCGTCGGTCGTTCCCGCCCCCTTCACGGCCTCGGAACCGGCGGGTTCCACGGTCGCGCCGGCCGATGGCAGCGGCTCGTCGCCGATCCACGCCGGCCACAGCTCGCGCGCCAGACGAGCCATCTCGGCCCGCACCAGCGCGGCGTCACGGGACGCCCGCGCCAGGAGTCCGTCCGGGGTGAGGTCGCTCGCGAGCACGTGGTGGAGCTTGCGCGCGTAGAGGTCGGCGCCGAGTCGTCCCTCCCCGCGCGCCCGGGGCAGCACATCGTCCCGCAGGTACCGGCGGAAGCCGTCGAGCGCGGCCCGGGCGATGGGGACCGCATCCGCGAACCGCGGCGGCAGACGGAACGCGTCCTCGTCGTAGCGGTTCCTGTCCGCGATGCGGACTGCTTCATCGATCAGCTCGTTGATCCCGTCGAGATGCTCCAGGGCCGTCTCGGCGTGCAGCCTTGACACCGGCCGGTCGGGCATCCCGAGGAGGTTCTCCCTGGCGGCCGCGACCACCTCCGGCAGATGCCTGAGCCGTCGCACGAACGCCTCGCCCCGGTGGTG
Source organism: Chloroflexota bacterium (assembly GCA_021786265.1). The sequence goes on along the minus strand of JAJYNP010000076.1, from coordinate 2,018 downwards.
CCACGGGGCGTAGTCGCGGGCCAGCAGCGCGAGGAACCCGCTGCCGATCAGCTCGACGTAGGCCAGCGGGTTCCAGGTCTCCTCGCGCAGCGCCTCCTCTTCGAACAGGTAGCGGTCGAGCGTGTCCAGGAGGACCTGCCGGTCCACCCGTTCGTCGGGCGTCAGCCCGAGCTCGTCCATCCCGTCGAAGCGCGAGCGCCAGCGCCGCAGCATCGCGACCCGGGCGAGGCGGCCGGTGCCGGACAGGTCGGGCCAGCGGTTGTCGAAGCGGTGGTCGCCCGCCTGGGTGGCGAGCACCGGGTAGGCGAGGAACATCTCGTCGAGGTACTCGCGGAGCGCGTACTCGAACGGCGTGATGGGGGTCGGGCGGTGGTCGAACACGTAGGGCTCGAACCGCTCGTAGCGATCGTTGGGCGGCGGCGCGTACGGCTCGGCGGGGCGGTTCACGGCGCACATGGTACGGGCATTCCGGGTGCGATCATGGACCGTGGGCGCCTACAATGCCGGCGTGATCGACATCCTGGTCAAGATCGCGATCAACGCGGTGGCCCTGCTGGCCGCGGTCGAGCTGGTGCCGGGCATCAGCTTCGAGTTCGGCCCGGACTGGTGGAAGCTGCTGCTGGTCGCGCTGATCCTGGGCGTCATCAACACCTACCTGCGCCCGATCGTGAAGCTGCTGGCGCTCCCCATCAACCTGCTGACGATGGGCCTGGTGGGGCTGGTCATCAACACCGCCATGGTGCTGCTCCTCGCGGTGGCCAGCGACCAGCTGCGGCTGGGCTTCACGATCCACGGGTGGCCCGTGCGGGCGTTCACCATCGAGGTGGTCTGGGCGGCGTTCCTGGCCTCGATCGTGATCAGCGTCGTCGCGCTCGTCCTGAGCGTGGCCTTCGGCCAGAAGCGCGTGCTGGGGATGCGCGTCTGACCGAGCCCCGGCGCGCGTCGGGTACGCTGTCGGTGCACATGGAAGAGACCCGCGACCGTCCTGCCCGACTCTCACATCCCCGCCTTGCGTTCCGTGACCGGCTCGCCGGCCGGCCCCTGCTCTTCGACGGTGCCATGGGGACCCTCCTGTTCAGCCGGGGCATTCCCCAGCAGGCATCCCTCGACCAGCTCGTGCTCACGCGCCCGGACGTCGTGGGCGCGATCCACCGCGAGTACCTGGCTGCCGGTGCAGACGCGATCGAGACGTGCTCCTTCGGGGCGAACCGCGTGCGCCTGGCCTCGTTCGGGCTCTCCGCCGACGCGGGACGCATCAACCGTCGCGCCGCCCAGCTCGCCCGCGAGGCGCGCGACGTCGCGGCCCGGGACGTGCTCGTCGCCGGGTCGATCGGTCCACTCGCCTCCGTGGCACGCGGCCCGCTGCACCTCTCGATCGAGCGGGTCGAGACGGCGTTCCGGGAACAGGTGGAGGGACTGCTCGAGGGGGGCGTGGACCTGCTGGTCCTGGAGACCTTCGGCCTCCTGGAGGAGCTGCTCGCAGCGCTCGCCGTGGCCCGATCGCTCTCCGACCTCCCCGTGGTCGCCGAGATGACGTTCGGCGAGGAGCTCCGTGCCATCGATGGCACGACGCCCGCGGCGGCCGCACGGGCGCTCGCCGAGGCCGGGGTGGACGCGCTCGGCGTCAACTGCGGGGCCGGCCCGCTGGTCTGCCTGGATGCGCTCGATGGGATGAACGTGCCCGTGGGCGTGGCGCGCTCGATCATGCCCAACGCGGGGCTGCCCCAGCGCGTGGAGGGGCAGTTCGTGTACGCGGCCGATCCCGCGTACCTGGGCGAGATGGTGCCCCGCTTCCTGGCGGCGGGCGCGGCGATCGTGGGCGGGTGCTGCGGGACGACGCCGGCACACGTCGCCGCGATGCGAGCGGCGCTCGACGCGGCCCTCGCCGGAGGGGTCGGAGGGGGGACGGGCGTCGAGGCCCTGGGACGGCCGGAGCCCGGTGCCGCCCTCACCGTGTCGGGCGGGGGGACCATGCGCCGGACCGGCGCCCCGGCCGATCTCGGCGCCGTTTGGCCTTC
>JAJYNP010000096.1 GCA_021786265.1 Chloroflexota bacterium | reverse complement strand
CCTGCCCACCGGGAGCCGCCGGACCCGGCGCACGCGATGGCCGAGCATGATCACGCCCGTGGCGCGGTCTCCTCGGCCAGGTGATCCCGCGTGCTGGTGACCTCGAACCGGATCTCGACCCTCTGGCTCTCGCCGGGGGCGAGCGCCAGAGGCCATCGAAGCAGCAGGCAGCTGCCCTGGTACTGCCGCTCGAACCCGGCCTCCGAGTTCGAGACCGTCTCGACGGGATACCAGGCGACCTCCGCCGGGGACCCGAACGTCACGCGGACCTCGGCACCCTCGGTGTCGTTCCCGAAGGCCAGCCACGGGGGGAGGCCGGGCTGCTCCGCCGAGTCGTGGGCGTACCGCCGGGGGGGCGAGGACGGCACCGAGTAGAACGCAGCCGGGTTCCCTCCACCACCGGCGAGGTCCACGTTCCATTCGACCACCAGGTCCGCCCGGACCGGCGTCTCGCCACGATGCTCGATGGCCAGCTCGAACGCGAGCCACGGATCCAGCCGCCCCCCTCCGACCCGGAAGGTCTTGCGCGCCAGCACCGGCTCGCCCGACAGCCGCCCGTCACGCTCCGCGACCAGCTCGCCGTCGACCAGCCGCGCGACGCGGTACGGATCGTCCACCAGGTCGGCGAGCTCCTCGTAGTCCTGCCGCCGGAAGGCGCCCGTGTCGCTCCCGGGCGGCACCACGTGAACCAGCGCCGAGCGCCGCTCATGGCGGTCGTACACCAGCAGCCGGCTCAGCCCGGGTTCCTTGGCCGTGACGATGTCGTGGATGGTCCTCGGCGCCTCCGGGCCGGACGGCTCCGCCGGCGACGCCGCGTCGCCTGCAGGGACCGCGACGGGTTCCTGCGCGCGGACGGCGGACTCCTCGTGCGCCCTCAGCGTCGCGTGATAGGCCTCGGGCCGCCGCCGCATGACGGACGCGAGCGCCATTCGCGTCGCCCGCAGGTCCCAGCTGCCGATCGCAGCGCCCTCCGCGAGATCGACCACCACGACCTCGCCGGGCGCGGCGAGATACGCCTCGGGCACGCCATCGAGGTCGGCGTCGAAGCGGGCGGCGCCGTCGGCGGGCGCAAGGAGCGCCGGAACGGCCCCGGCATCCGCCGGCCGGCCGGGCCGAGCATCGCGCGCCCGCACGCGGTCCGCGATGTCCTCGGCCGCGATCAGGTGGGCGTGCGTCGCCAGTCGCATGTGGACGATGTAGATCCCGCCGAAGAGCCCGTGCCAGTAGCAGTCGTTGGACTGGCCGCGGTACAGGTGGTCGAGCGCCGCCTCCTTCTCGTCGCCGTCCCGCATCGCGGCGACCTTGGCCGAGACGCGCAGCATCTGCTTGTGGAGGTCGTTGATCTCCCGGTAGCGGGCCTGGAAGTTGCGCCAGAAGCCGCCGCGCAGGTAGCGCTTCTCCGGCAGGTCGTGCTCGAACGCCCGCTTGACGAGCGCGGTGAAGACGGTCGATTCGGCGGCCGGAAGCGCCCACTCGCCCATCTCGATGTACGACGCGGTGGGGACGTAGATCCGACCAACTGGCGGCTCGTGGTCCAGCCAGGCGGAGGGCGTGACCGTGGTCAGCCATCCGGCGTTCTGTTCCAGCAGCCCGAAGAACCGGTCGATCCAGCGGTTGGCGCCCCAGCAGTGCTCGTACGTCCCAGGCCAGGCGCCGAACTTCTCACCGTCGTCGCCCATCATCCCGAGTCGTCGCCCGTCCTCCGTGGCGTGGTCGCGGAGGTGCGCGATGACATCCTCGGGGGCGCCGAACGGGATCCGGTAGCGCAGGCCCTGCTCCGTGCCGAAGACGCGCAGCAGCCGTCCCTGGTCCTCCGTGACGTACGCGCCCCACATCGCGTCCTCGGCGATGGCGGCGGCCCGGAAGTGGTTGTCGTCGAGGATGGTCCAGTCATACCCGGCGTCGGCGAGAACCGCTGGAAGCTGCGGCTCCCACACGCGCTCCGCCAGCCAGGCGCCCCTGGGACGGCGCCCGAAGAGCCGCTCGACGTCGTCGGCCATCCGGACGAGCTGGCCGTGCCGATCGCGCTCGGGGAGCGACACGAGCACCGGCTCGTAGTAGCCGCCGCCCAGGATCTCGACCTGGTCCCGCGCCACGAGCGCGCCCAGCCGCTGCACGAAGTCGGGGTGCTCGGCACGGATCCACTCGATCAACGGACCTGTGTAGTGGAGCGATAGCCGCACGCCGGGATGCCGCTCGAGCGCCTGCAGCAACGGCGCGTACGCTTTCTCGTATACGTCCTCGAAGACCCACCCGAAGTTGCCGACCGGCTGGTGGTTGTGGATCGCTAGCGCCAGTGCGATACGGCCGGCCACCGGCCTCCCTCCGTCTCCCTGCCTGCGCCGATGCCCTGGCTCAGGCGTGCCTGTCTGCGCTGAACGTCTCCGTCGCGAACCCCGCCGCCGCGGCGGCCGCTGCCTGCTCGGTCACGGGACCCGGGCCGTCCCCGTGCGGCGCCGACCCGCGCCGTCGCACCCCGTTCCCCGACGGCGATCGGTGCGGCGGACGGCGTCGGGTCTCCTTCGCCCCGCGGTGTGCCTCCCGGGCGGCAGGCACGTAGAGCTGCTCGATGTACTCCTCCAGCATGCGCGTGGTGGAGAACCGCCAGACGGTGCTACGGATGGATGCGCGGACGATCTCGAGCCACGCTGCCGGGAGCCCGTCACGATCCCGCTCGTAGTACAGCGGCACGACCTCCTGCTCCAGGAGGCGGTAGAGCTCGTCGGCGTCCGCCCGGTCCTGCGCGCCCTCGTCGTGGCTGCTCTCGCGCCCGCCGATCGCCCAGCCGTTCGTCCCCGTCCAGCCTTCGTCCCACCAGCCGTCCAGCACGGAGAGGTTCACCACGCCGTTGACCGCCGCCTTCATGCCGCTCGTGCCCGACGCCTCCAGCGGCCGGCGCGGGTTGTTGAGCCACACGTCGACGCCCTGGATCAGGAAGCGCGCCACGCGCAGGTCGTAGTCCTCGATCATGAACACGCGACCCTTGAGGCGCGGCGAGCGGCTTCGTTCCCAGATCTCCCGGATCACCCGCTGGCCGGGACGATCGGCCGGGTGCGCCTTCCCGGCGAAGACCACCTGGACGGGTCGCTCGGGGTTCCAGAGGATCCGTGCGAGCCGCTCCTCGTCGCTGAACAGCAGCGACGCGCGCTTGTAGGTCGCGAAGCGGCGGGCGAAACCGATCGTCAGCGCGGCCGGGTCGAGGAGATGGCTCAGGGCCTCCAGCTCCTCGGGGGGCTCGCCGTGCCGGGCCAGCTGGTTGAGGAGCCGCCCCCGCGCGAAGTGGGCGAGCTCGAGCTTCTGGCGGGTGTGCGCGGTCCACAGCTGGCGGTCGCCGATCTGATCGACCCGGTCCCAGAACCGCCGGGCTCGAACCTCGGCGTCGAGGTCGTCCAGGTCGGCACCCTGCTCGCCGTAGAGGTTGCGGATCGGGCGGCTCGCCCAGCTCGGGACGTGGATCCCGTTCGTGATCCCCAGGATGGGCCGATCGAGGATCGACTGCCACGTCGCGTTGGCGGTCTGCGCGTGGAGCTGGCTCACCGCGTTGGCCCCGTTCGTGACCCGCAGGCTGAACGCGGTCATGTCGAACTGGCCCGGGTCGCCGTCCACGCCGCGGCCCAGCTCGAGGATCCGCTCGAGGTCCACGCCGTCCGCTCCGCCGAGCGGTGCAGCGATCCGCCGGACCAGGCTCGCGTCGAACCGCTCGTTCCCTGCCGAGACTGGCGTGTGGATGGTGAACACCGCGTCGCGCCGTACGCGCGCGAGCGCCTCCTCGAGCGGCACCCCCTGCGCGACGAGCTCCCTGGCCCGCTCCACCAGCATCATGGCGGAGTGACCCTCGTTGAGGTGCCAGACCACCGGCTGGATGTTGAGCGCGCGCAGCGCGCGGACCCCGCCGACGCCCAGGACCATCTCCTGGCAGAAGCGCATCTCGCGCCCGCGGACGTAGAGGATGCTCGTGATGGGGCGGTCCTCGGGCGCGTTGTCGCCGATGTCGGTGTCGAGCAGGAGGAGCGGGACTCGGCCGATCTGTGCGAGCCAGACGGCGCACCAGACGGTGCGGCCGGGCAGCTCGACCGGCACCTGCAGCGGGTCGCCTTCGGGCGACACCACCCGCAGCAGCGGCAGCCGCATGGGATCGTAGTCCGGGTAGGCGTGCTCCTGGTGCCCGTCGGCATCGATGGTCTGGCGGAAGTAGCCGCGCCGGTAGAACAGGCCGATCGCGACGAAGGGGAGGGCCATGTCGGAGGCCGTCTTGGCGTGATCCCCGGCCAGCACTCCGAGCCCGCCAGAGTAGATCCCCAGCGACTCGGTCAGGCCGTACTCGGCGCAGAAATAGGCGATCGGGCCCGCCAGTGCCTTGCCGTGGTGCCGCGAGAACCAGTGGCCGGCACCGTTCGCCATGTACCGCTCGAAGTCGCGCATGACCGTCTCGTACTCCGCCATGAAGGCCGGGTTCTCGAGCAGTTCGCCCCAGGCCTGGTGGCTCATCAGGATCGAGATCGGATTCCGGTAGCGCGACCAGGCGGCTGGGTCGATCCGGGCGAAGAGCTGCCGGACCTCGGGGTGCCAGGTGGAGTAGAGGTTGTAGGCGAGGGCCCGGAGCCCCTCCAGCCGGGCGGGCAGCCGGAAGGCCGGCGGCGGGAGAGTGGGGACCACGGGCGCTTGCTGCATCAGTGCGGCATCGTACACGAATCGGACGAGATAAACCGATTTAGCTGGCCATCGCTCCGGGCTCCCCGGCGCACGCCGCCAGCGGTCAGGGGGCCCCGCGGGACCGCGTCGCCGGCACCCATGGCCGGCCCGCCACCGGCCGTCGTACGCCCTCGGCCGTCCGTCGCGCGGCCTCGACCGTCGTACCATCGCAATCATGAAGATCGCGATGGTGAGCTCGGAGTGCGAGCCGTTCGCCAAGACGGGCGGGCTGGCGGACGTGGTCGACGCTCTGGCCCGGGCGCTGGGCGAGCTCGGGCACGACGTGGACGTGTATCTGCCGCGCTACCGGGGTATCGAGGCGCCGGGACCGGTGGAGCGGCGGTTGCTCTCGTTGTCCAGGCCGGGCGCGGGCGGGACGGGCGAGATCGTCGAGCTGCTGACTGCGCGGGCCGACGGGTACCGCCTGCGCCTGGTCGATCATCCGCACAGCTACGACCGTGCGGGGTTCTACGGCGAGGGCGGGTTGGACTACCCGGACAACGGGGCCCGGTTCGCGCTGCTCGGCCGGGCCGCGCTGGAGGCGATCCGCTCGGAGGGAGGCGGCGTCGCCGTGCTCCACGGTCACGACTGGCAGGCCGGACCGGCGGTGCTGCTGCGCGATCACCGCCACGCCACGGACCCCCTGCTGGCGGGCATGGCGACCGTGCTCACCTGTCACAACCTCGCCTACCACGGGTGGGTGCCACGCGAGCGTGCGGCCGCGCTGGACCTTCCCGCCGACGTCGGCAGGCCGGACGGCATCGACCTGCTCCGCGAGGCGGTGGCCCGGGCGGACATCGTGAACACCGTCAGCCCGACGTACGCGGAGGAATCGAGGACGCCCGAGTACGGTGCCGGCCTCGACGACGTGCTGCGCACCCGAGCGGACCGGTACCTCGGGATCCTCAACGGGATCGACCCTCGCCTGTGGGATCCCGAGACGGACGAGGCGCTGCCCCGGCGCTTCTCGGCGGCGGACCCGGCGGGCAAGGCGGCGTGCAAGGCCGACCTCGCCGCGCGCCTCGCGATCGACACCTCCGCCGCCGATGACGGCTGGGATGAGCGGGGCGCGCCGATCTTCGGCATGGTTGGCCGGCTCGACCCGCAGAAAGGGTTCGACCTGCTTGCCGGCGCCGCAGAGGCGATGCTCGCGGGCGGGGCCCGTATGGTCGTCCTTGGCACGGGCGACGAACGCCTGGTGCACGGGCTGCGCGCGATCGCAGGCCGATGGCCCGGGCGGGTCGCGATCCTGGAACGATTCGACCGGGACGAGGCGCGCCGCATCTACGCCGGCAGCGACCTGCTGCTGATGCCATCGCGATTCGAGCCGTGCGGCCAGAGCCAGATGATCGCCATGCGATACGGGACCATTCCTCTCGTGCGGCGGACCGGCGGCCTGGCCGACACGGTCGTCGATGCCGATGCGCGCCCGGCGGACGGCGACGGGTTCGTCTTCGGACCGGCCAAGCCCGATGCCCTGGCGGCGGCCGCGGCGCGGGCGATCGCCGCTTACCGGAATGCCGGCCGCTGGGGCGGGATCATCCGCCACGCGATGGCGCGCGACTTCTCGTGGACAGCGTCTGCGCCGCGGTACCTCGAGGCGTACGAGCGCGCGCTCGCGATCCGCCGGGATGGTACCCGGGGCGCCGACCCGCGAAGCTGACGCGGTCGGCTCCGCCCCGGTCCGCTCCCGCCCCGGTCCGCTCCCGCCCCGGTCCGCTCCGCCTACCCCAGGATCCCGCCCAGCACGGCCAGGAAACGTTGCTGGTCCTCCCGGTGGGGACTGTGCCCCATGCCCCGCATCTCGTGGACGCGGGAGGGACCAAGCGCCATGCGCAGCAGCTGGAGGATCGTCGGGGGGATGAGGCCGCCCACGGACGAGTCGCCGGCGATCACGTCGACCGGGAGGTCCGGGTGGCGCGCCCGCCACGCCGCCATGACCGCGACGGGATCCCACGGCCCTCCCCGCGCGATGGCCTCGGCGGCGAGCGGCGAGGTCTCGACGATGGCATGTGCGCTCGCTTCGACCGACTCCTCGCCCTCGCCCCATTCGCGAACGAGCGCCCGGGCGGCGTCGAGGTCCATCCCTGGCTGCAGCTCCGAGGCGAACGACTCCGCCATGTCGGCGCCCTGTCCGGGCGTCATGAACGGGGGATCCAGCAGGATCAGCCGGGTGACCGGGGCGTCCGAATCGATCGCCATGATCGCGATCCCGGCGCCCCACGAATGTCCCAGGATCGCGGGGGCCCCCGGTGCCGGCGTCGTGCCGGCGCGGGGCGCGGGCGACGGCAGTGCCCGCAGGGCCTGCGCCACCAGCTCGCCCACGTGTCGCAGCTCGTAGCGATCCGCGCCGACCGACTCCTGGTCGCGGATCGGCCGTCCGTCTCCGTCCGTCCACCGCGTCTGGCCGTGACCGGGCAGGTCGAGCGCGTCGACCGTCCAGCCCTGGCGCGCGAGCGCCGTCCCCACCCCACCCCACGACATCGCGTTGCCGGTCACGCCGTGGAGGATCGCGAGCCGCTGCCCGTTGGACTCGGCTCCCGTGGGGGGCGACCACCGGATCGCGCTGAACCGGATGCCGGGGAGCACCAGCTCCTGGCGTGCCCCGGACGGGCCGGTGCCAGATCCGTGTGAGGTGCGGTCGGGTCGAGGGTCGCCGGCTTCAGGAGGTGGCGTCATACCGGGATGCTAGCGCGACCGCCGATCCGCCCGGTTGCGCCCGATCCGCCCGCTCGGGGGATGCGTGGCCGATCGCGTGCCCCGGTTGCCACGTGCCCCCGGTTGCCTAGTGGCGCGCCAGTCGTTCCGCCAGGCTGCGGCCCGTTGGCGCGCGCCCTCGGCGCTCCGCCAACCGGTCGAGCCGCATCATGGACAGCTGGACGAACCGCGCCCCCATCCACCGCAACGGCTCCGGTTCCCAGTCGCGGGAGCGATGGTTCGCGAACGGCAGCTCGGTCAGCGCGGTCCGCCGGCCCGTGATGAGGTCCGCGAGCGTCCGTCCCGCCAGGTTCGACGTCGCGACGCCGTGGCCGGTGTAGCCGCGGGCCGACGCGATCCCGGCCTGCGGGTCGAACGAGAACGACGGCATCCAGTCCCGCGGCATGCCCAGCGGGCCGCCCCATGCGTGCGTGAAGCGGATTCCGCGCAGAGCGGGGAACCAGCGCACCAGCATCCGGCGGAGCATGGCGTGGGTCGCCTCGTCCCGGTCGAAGCGGGGCTCGATCCTCGATCCGAAATGGTAGGGGGCGCCACGCCCTCCGAACAGGATCCGCCCGTCGGGCGTTCGCGACAGGTAGTCGATCGTGAGCCGGAACGACGAGACGCATTCGTGCTCATGCCACCCGATCGAGGCCCACTGCTCGTCCGTCAGCGGCTCGGTGAGCACGATGAGCGAGTAGATCGGGAGGAGCTGCCGGTGCAGCTGCGGCAGTTCCGTGAGGTAGGCCTCCCCGGCGAGCACCACGGTCTCCGCCCGCACGTCGCCGCCCGGTGCCCGGAGCACGGGACGTTCCGCCCCCGACCGGGCGCCTCCCGGCGCGGTCCGCGCGCCGGCGGCGAACGCAGTCACCGGCGTCTGCTCGAAGATGGTCCCGCCGCGGCGCTCGACCGCACGCGCCAGTCCCCGCACCAGGCGGCCGGGATGGACCGCCGCACAGTCGGGCAGGTGGAGGGCGCCCTCCGCACCGGCAACCCGGAGCCGTTCGTCGAGCCCGTCCCGACCGAGCACCTGGCAGTGGTCCCCGAAGCCGAAGCGCTCGTATTCCCCTGCCGTCGCCCGGAGCGCCGGCATCTCGGCGGGCCCCCGCGCGACGAGAAGCGTGCCGCCCTTGCGGAAGGCGGCGTCGATCCCCTCCGCGGCCGATGCTCGTGCCACCTCGTCGACCGTCTCGTGCATCGCGCGGCGCACCGCCTTCGCCGCCTCGATCCCGTGTCGCTCCGCGAGCAGGTCCATGCCGATGTTCAGCTCGCCGGAGCACCAGGCGCCGTTGCGCCCCGAGGCACCGAACCCCGCGATCTCGCGCTCGACCACCGCCACCCGGAGCGAGGGCTCGCGCTTGAGCAGCTCGAGCGCGGTCCACAGGCCCGTGAAGCCGGCGCCCAGGATCGCGACGTCGACATCGATCGACCCGTCGAGCGATGGGCGGGGCGCGAGGTCGTCCCCGGCATCCTCGAGCCAGAAGCTCACCCCGGCACGGGGATCCGGTCCCGCGCCCTGGGCCGACTGTGCCGTCATGCTCCTCCCTCGGGCGGTTCCGCCGCAGGCCCCCCGACCGGCGTGCCGTCACTCCGCCGCGGGGTCGCCGGCGGGGTCCAGAGGGTCCCCCGAAGTCTAGCCCGTCGGGCGATGCGCGCCTGCGCCTCCGCGCCGAGCCGGAGCGCGCGGCGGGTGCGCGGTGGGCGCACAGCGGGTGCGCGACGGGTGCGCGAAGTGGCGGGCGCTCGACGGCGCGCGGCCGGATCGCACAGCGGGCGCACAGCCGGCCCAGCGAGCGCCCGCACGGCCCCAGCGCACGGCACAACCCCCCGCCCGCCTGTGCGTCCGTGCACCGGGGGGTACCGCGCGCAGCGGGCGCGCGACGGCGCCCCCACCGGGCCGGCCGTGGGTCGCCGGGGGCGTCGGGCCGGAGGCCGCGGGCCCCCTGCACGGGGCCGCGGGTCCCCCTGCGCGGGATCGGGCGTCAGTCGACGATCAGTGAACAGCCGGGGGTGCCGTGCCCGGGTGCCGGCGCCAGGGGGGATCGCCGCCCCGGCGCAGCGGCCCGGGCGAGACCGGCCCTGGGCCCCAGGGGTCCCGCGCGGGACCGCCGCTGGCCCGCCGCGCGGGACGCCCGCCGCCCCGCCGCCCCCGAACCCCGGCGCGTCGATCGTGGCACCTGGTGGGGCGACCCGGGGGAGCGGGCCCCACCCCGGGCCGTGTTCACTGATCGTGGCACCTGGT
>JAJYNP010000002.1 GCA_021786265.1 Chloroflexota bacterium | reverse complement strand
GCCTCCGTTTCGCGGCCCTGTCCGGGCCCGGTGGACCGACAACGTTGCGCGAGGCCAATGTTGTAGATTGAGAAGGTTGTAGGGCACCAACATCGTGGGGCCAGCACCTAGGAGCACCTAGGAGGGAATCGTGCGCGGCGCAGGATGCGCGGCGCAGGATGCGCGGCGCAGCACGGAGGGGCAGTTCCGATGGAGCACCAACGGTGGCGACACGTCGCGCGTGACGCTCCCGGCGTGGGGGTCGTCGGCTTGTGCGTGGCGGTCGTCGGCGTCCTGGTGGTGCCCGCGGTGCTGTCGCAGCGCCATCCCGCACCACGGGAGGTCGCCGCGCCATCCGCGACGACCGCGGTGCCGTCGTCGACGGTGCCGTCGACGACGCTACTGGCCTCGACCGTTCAGACCTCGAAGACCTCACCGGCCACGTGCACAACGACGACAGCGACATGGAAATGCCGCTTCACAGACAGCCCGACTGCGACGAACCCGATTGCGACAAGGACGACACGGAGGGGTACGGTCACGATCCCGCCGGGGGTCACGGTGGTCCATTTCCAGGTGGACGGTGCGGTGGGGGGCAAAGCTGGCGGGGCGGCCGGCGGCGATGGCGCGGTGGTGACCGGCACAATCGTCATGACAGGCCTGGGGACACGGACGTTGGGCCTCATCGACGGTGCGAACGGTTCGCCGCCGGCAGGGCGTACAGGAGGGCTGGGCGGCTCACCGGGCGGGGCGCACGGTGCGAACGGGTACGAAGGCGGCGCCGGGGGTGGTGGCTGGACGGGGATCGAGACGTCCACAGGTGGCGTGCTGGTCGTCGCCGGAGGCGGCGGCGGGGCGGGCGGTTGGGGGCCGAACACGACACCTGCCCCGGGGGGCAGCGCCGGGAAGACCGGCGCAGCGGGGAGCGACGGGCAAGCAAAGGGCCTGTGCTCGAGCTCTGCAGCTGGCGGCGGCGGGGCGAGCCAGACGAGCGGCGGACTTGGCGGAAGTGGCGGCGGCGGCGGGACCTGCGGCACGGGGACATCCGGCTCCACAGGAAGATCTCAGGAGGGTGGGCCTGGCGGCGCAGGCGCAGGAGGGACGACAGACTCGGGCGGCGGCGGAGGCGGCGGCGGCGCGGGCTGGACCGGGGGGGGGGGGGGGGGGGGGGGGTTCGGCCCGGCCGCCGCAACAGGGGCAAGCGGCGGCGGCGGCGGGGGCGGTTCGAGCGATGGAACCCAGAACTCGACAATCGTGAAGAACCTCCTTTACACATGCCACACCTCGACATGCACCACGACAGGGGACCAGAAGGAGCCGTTGTACTCCGGTGTCCGGCTCAACTGGACGCTCCACCCGACGACGACCCAGCTCACGGCCACGACCTCGACCACTCCTCCCCAGTTCGGCGAGCCGGTCACCCTCAGCGCGACGGTGACTGCGGCGACAGGTGGCCCGCTCACCCCGACCGTCACAGCGTCAGGCACGAAGATCACAGGCTTCGCCAGCTTCGACGTGACAGGTCGATCGATCAACACATGCACAGCCGTTCAAGTGATCGGGGGCAGCGCGACCTGCACGCAATACCGGATTCCTGCGACCGTGGCGACAGTGACCGGTGCATCAGGAGGACCCACAGTGGTGTTCACGGTCACGTTCGAGGCCAACAGCGCCTATGCGGCAAGCAGCGCCGGGACGACAATCACGACAGTGCAGAAGGACAAGACCACGATCGGCAAGGTCGCGATCGCACCGAGCGGGAGCCCGCCGGCGCTGACACTCGCCGTGACCGTCTACCCCGCCGGCTACACAGCCGACACCAACAAGGGCTACGCCGCGACTTCCCTCGGCGCGTCGGGCACAGGCACAGGAGAGGTGACCTTCTACTATAGCTCGACGAGCACCGTGACAGCTTCCAGCAACGCGCTCGAGAACCGCATCGCGATCACCTGCGCAAACCCGACAAGCTCGCGCATCTCGTCAGCCGCCGCCGCCGGGGGCCCGGCGACAGCGAGCTGCCAGTTCACAGGAGTGCTCCCGGGGACGAGCTACTGGTTTCAAGCGACATATGCGGGTGCCGGCGACAACACGGCCGCGGGACCGTCCGCCCCGCAGGCATACGCGGCGACGAAGACGACCCCGTTGATCCTCCTGAGCCTGAAGCCGACATCGACCAGTGCACCGGTCTTCGGCGAACCCGTCAAGCTCACAGTGACCGTGAAGACAATTCCCACGAGCGACCATCATCCACCGAGCGTCAAGCTCGCGATCACAACGACGACGACAAGCGAGCCGCTCGTCGACTGCACGGGCGCGACACAGAATCCCGTCGAGCCCCCCTCCACAGTGTTCGGCCAGTACAGCGGGTCGTGCACCTTCCTCCCGGGAAGGACAGGGACACTCACAACCGAGGTGGTGAAGGCCACATACCCCGGTGACGCACAGACCAACGCAGCGCAGGCGTCGCTCACCTTCACGATCCGAAAGGCGACCGCGCGGACGACGCTCACCCTCACACCGGCTCGGACGTTGCTTCCCGTCGGAGCTCCGGTCACGCTCGTGGCGACGGTCGCCGACGCCGCGACATACGCGCCCCCGATCAGCGGGACCGTCGACTTCTCTGGCGCAGGGGTGTCCGGGTGCACGAGCGTGGACGTCGTCCGGGGTGTCGCGACGTGCTCGGCGACGGCGCCCACAACCATCACGACGTTCAGCTACTCGGCCACCTACTGCCGTACTGGCAGCACCGGCGACTGCACCGACTGGACCCAGAGCACCTCGACACTGGCAGCGGTGAAGACCGGCCCGGACCCGACCTCGGTCACCATCAGCCCGACAGCGACCCAGACCAACCCCGACACAGTGGCCGGTGGCGTGCCGGTCACGATCACCGCGACCGTCTCCACGACCACGGGCCACCAGCCGATCACAGGCACGGTCGCCTTCAAGGAGGACGGGCAGCCGATTACCGCATGCGGAGGCACCGCCGGCAGCGTGGTCGGCTCCGCGGGCACGTCCTCGTGCACGTTCACGCCGATCGGGGACAACGAGGACACAGTCGTCGCCACCTACACGCCCAAGACCGGGACGCTGACTGCGGCGTCGACGTCTGCGGCGTGGTACGTGAAGGTGAGCGGCGAAGCGACGACCACGAAGGTCGCAGTCGCCAGCTCGGTGACATACGGCGTCCCAACCACAGCCACCGCGACGGTGAGCGTGACCTCAACGGGCACGAGCGTCTCCGCGGGCACCGTGGCGTTCGTCGCCGATGGCGCTCGTGTGCCCTCCTGCGGGTCCCAGCCGGTCGACGCGACAGGCGAGGCCACCTGCACGATCTCACCGTCGGTGCTCCCCCCCGGGGCACGGACAGTGACGATCACCGCGAACTACGCTTACGCCGGCGGCACATTCGCCAAGAGCTCGGGCTCGGCGACCCTGACGGTCGATCCGGCGCCGACCTCGGCTTCCATCTCGATCGGCCCGACAGGCGCGACCACAGACCTCGTCTCCGTGACCGTGACCAACGCGGCTGCCGGGGCGGTCGTCGCGCCGACGGGGATTGTGACGGTGGCAGAGGGGAGTGCGCACACGTGCGACGGCACGCTCTCGGCGTTGTCGGGGCCCTCCGCGGTCGCGGCATGCTCGCTGCCGCGCCCCACGTCCACGGTCACCTTCACCGCCACGTACACGCCGACATCGAGCGGGGACTTCAAGGCGCTCGCAACGCCGGCCCAGCTGACGGTCACCCCGGGCGCGGCGTGCACCGCGACAACGACGTTCACAGCCGTGTGGACGGCCGCCTCATCCGAGCGGGCACTCTCGCTCTCGGTTGGTCAGGCGGGAGTCGACGGCTCTCTCGAGCTGAAGCTCGGCTCGGTCAGCGGGACATGCGTCGCGACAGGCGCGGTGTCGTTCAGCGGAGCCTCGCTCGACCTCTTCGGCAAGACGCTCACAAGCACCTCGTTGAGCGGGTACATCGTGGGCGCGCAGGGCGACGGCACGCCGAACGTCTGCCTCACCGGGGGATCCATCGGGCTGCCGAACGGATGGAGGATTGGTGCGATCAGGCTGTCCGGCACCGAGAAGCTCTGCTTCGAGCTGACCGGCATGACAGACAAAGGCTCGAGCGCCACCGGCACGCTCGGACCGCCGAGCCGCGGCCTCACGGCGTCCGGCGCGAGCATCCCCTACGCGGCGGTCGCGACATCGGCGAGCTATCAGCTCACTCTCGGCTTCACGGCCACACCTCCGATCCTCACCGTCGACGTCGCGCCCCGCGCGCCGCCCGCTGCCTCCCCCTACGTGGCACTCACGGTCACTGTAGAGAGGTCGGGTGCGACGTTCGCGGCGAAAGGTGCCCTCACCCTCGACAACCTGCCGTTCCTCGGAGCGCCGCTCCACGGAACCTTCACGCTGACGACCGGGACAAACGGTGCGATCAAAGGCTCCGTGACGCTCACAGCGCTCCCGGCGGCCGCCTCGTACTCACCGGTGCCGGGGATCGTCCTGAGCGGCATCTCCTTGGCACTCTCGACGACAACCGGCCTCACGATCAACGGCACGGCAGCCTTGGGCGCCGGCACAAGGAAGTTCACCCTCTCGCTCGCGGGCAGCTACCACAGCGGGAAGTGGACCCTCGGTGTGAGCGCAGCGTCGGTCAGGACATGGCAGCCGATCACAGGGCTGAGCCTCGACCTGACGTTGGCAGGAACAGTGACCATCACAACGGCCGGCTCCTCGCCGATCGTCACCTACGACATCGAGGCGGGCGAGCGGCCGACTGGGCACAGCGCGGGCACCGCACTCGTGGTCTGGAGCCCGGGTGGCGGGGTGTCGGTCAGCATCTCGTGCGTGGCGTTCGCCTTCGGCGAGGCGCCCACGTGCGGCGCGGGCCAGGCGTCGACCTCACCGACGGACCCGAGCCTCTTCGCCCAGGGTTCCGTTGCCTTCGGGAAGACAGCAACAGGCTCGGGGGTTACCGCGGGCTTCATGGGCTCCATCGACCTGAAGACCGGCGAGATCGCCCTCTCCTACGACGCCACAGCCGGCCCGCTCTCGGCCAGCCCGGTGAGCGGCCTCACCCTCACCCTCGACTCGCTCTCGGTGACCGGCAACGCCTCGAGCCTGAGCCTCGCCGGAGCCGCCACAGCGACGATCTCGGCCATCGGCACCGGCATCCGCGTCGACTTCCAAGACGACGCAGGCGCATTCGTCGTCTCGGGAAAGGTCACATTCAAGGGCCTCGGAGTCCCGCTCTCAGGGGTCTTCGCCTACGCGACCAAGACAGTCGCGGCGTACACAAGCTTCACAAGGACACTCGGGACAAACGGAAAGGTCGCGCTCGGAAAGGGCTTCAACGCCTTCGCGGTCTACCACCCGACATCATCGGTGGCCGGGATCCTCCGCGAAGTGGACTCGAACCTCGCGCCGGGGGCGGTCGTCGTCTTCCAGGCCCACTACGCGCCCGGCTCGACGCCCGCCTTCTCCCTCGACCTCGGCGAGACGACGTCCCACTTCCTCACCCTGCCGGACACAGGCAGGCTCACATCGGCCGTGCTCTCCTACGGGACAACATCCCTCAGCCTCGCAATCCGCGGCACCATCCCAGACCCGGGTGCCCAGCCTGCGCCGGTCTCCCTCACAGTCACCATCGGCACCGGCAAGGAGGCCGGCACGCTCACGGGCAGGGGGACGGTCAGCAAGCTCTCGATCTTCGGCCAGGTGATCACACTCGCCGGGTCGATCACCAAAGCCGCGACAAGCCCGATCACAGCCAGGATCACCGGTTCGGTCTCCGGGCCCATCACCCCGTTTCCCGGCGTGCCGTTCACGCTGTCGGCGGTGACGTTCTCCCTCGGCACCAAGGGCGTGTCGGTCGCCGCGACGATGTCGGTCGACACACTCGGGTCCCTCTCGGTCACAGGTTCGCTCCAGAAGATCGATACATGGTCGCTCGCGGTGAAGTCAACGGCGAACCAGTCTTGGACCCCCGTCACAGGGGTGACCCTCTCGCCGTCGTTCGACGGGAACGTGACCGACGCCGCCGGCTCGGTCTCCTTCTCGCTCGCCGCATCTGGGGCGAACGGCTCGGCGCTCGTGACGCTGTCGCCCGGTCCGGTGACGCTGAAGGTCAACTCGGTCGAGCTCGGCAACGCCGCACCGCCCGGGGGGTGCAGCGTCTCGAACGCAGGCGACCTGTGGCTGTCGGTGACAGGCTCGCTCGCGCTCACGCTCGGGTCTCAGACCGAGTCCGTGGCCGCCGATGGCTGCTTCGATCTCACGGCAAAGACGTTCACAGTCAAGGCAACCCTCGAGGCGCTCTCCTTCAGCGCGCTCGGAACACACATCGTCGTGAGCGCGCCCACCGTGACGCTCGGCTACGTCGCGGGATCACTCGCTGTGAAGGTGACAGCCAAGCTCGAGGTCACGATGCCGACGGGCGGGAGCCTCGACGTCCTCGCCGCCCTCGAGTTCAGGTCGGGCGGGGCGTTCGTGATCGGAGCGGAGGCCAACCTGTCCCATTGGCTCGGGAACGACGCCAGCCACGCGTACTTGTACTACTCCTCGCGCAAGATCACAGGGTTCACAACCGGGGACCCGGCTCTCCAGAAGGTCGACCTCGCCCAGGGCCTCACGTTCGCCCTCTCCGTCAAGGTCCCGACAACACTCGCCAGGGCACTCCAGAAGATCGGCATCCGGATATCTGCCGGCACCGAACTGGCGGCGCTAGGCAGAGCGACATTCTCGAGCAACGTCTACGAGCTCAAGATCTCCTTCAATCTGGGGAGCGGGGTGCAGCTCTTCACAGCGGGCGGCGCGAAGCTCACACTCGACTCAGGGTTCCTCCAGCTCACCCTCAGCCCGTCGAACGCGTCGTTCGGTCTGGGGCTCACGGCCACATTGCGCCTTCCGTCCCCCGGCGCTCTCGGCAGCGCCTCCCACCACAAGCTCACCGGGGAGCTGTCGATCTCCGACACCGGGATCAGCGTGTCGCTGTCCCTTGGCCACTGCGGCAGCACAACAACAGCCTGGAACACAGCCTTCGGCGCTCCAGGTCTCACGATCCAGTGCGCCTCGCTCGCCGGCGGCATCACCTATGTGTTTCCCTTCGTCAACATCGGGTTCTCGGGCACCATCACGTCGCTCCCGACGTCTGTCGCGGACGTGACCGGCTACCAGCAGAACACGCCGATCAGCTTCGCGTTCAACCTGGACCCGTTCCTGCTGAAGCTCAGCATCGGGACCAAGAATTCGACGCACGTGGCGCTCGAGCCCCTCGCAGCGTTTGGGCAGGGGGCACTCATCAAGGTGTACTACGCCTCGCTGTACATCTCGCCGGCAGGGGCCACGATCGGCCCGACAACGTACCCGGCAGGCCTGAGCCTCGCGTTCCAGGCGACACTGTTGAGCGTCAAGACGTCCATCTCCGCTTCGATCGGGCTCTCGCCGCCGAGCATCACATTCACAGCGACAATTACAAAGATCACGGTCGGCGGCCTGTCGATCGGCCCGATCAAGGTGGTGCTGAAGGCGTCGACGTCACCGTTCAACTTCGAGTTCCAGTTCACAGGGAGCACCCAGCTCGGGCCAGGATCGGTGAGCATCGGACCGTCACTAAAGGTCGGCGGAGAGCTGAGCGCGACAGTGCAGCTCAAGCTGTCGACCTCCGGGCTCAGCGCGTTCATCTCCGGGTCGATGGCCCTCACAGTCTCGGTCTGGGTCGCCACGAGGACCTGCTACGACAGCTTCGGGTTCCCGTACGGATGTGACTACGCGTGGCAGACCAGCGGGTTCTCTGCGACCCTCCAGAAGACCGGGTTCTCCATCACAGGCTCGGGGGTGACCCTCGAGGCCGACGGGTACTCCGTCACCTTCTCCTACGACGGCCGCGTCTCGGTCAGTGTGGCGAGCTCGATGCGCCACCTCGGCCGCAGCCGTCGCTCCGGCGAGGGCCAGGGCGAGGCGACCGGGCAGCGTTCCCCCGCACCGAACCGAGCGATGCTCGTGTCGTACCTCCAGGGGGCCACACCCGGGGCCACACCCGCGGCCACACCCGCGGCCACACCCGCGGCGGCACCGGTGCCCCCGGCTACGGGGCCACGGCAGGACGTGGGCGACGCGGTGCTCGTCCCAAGTCCGAGGACGTCGCCGTCGGGATCTTCGTCGACGACACCGTCTTCGTCCGGCGCCGCGCCGACGAGAAGGTCGAGCAGCAACGGCCGCACGTCGCCGACGCCGGTCGCGGCTGCGCCCACCGTCGGGCCACCGGTCGGGAGCTGGAAGTTGAGCGCGTCGATGGTGAGCTCGCGCGTCTTCCCGGCGTCGGCGACTCTGCAGAACGGCGACGTCCTCGTCGCCGGCGGGTTCGGCAGCGCGATGCACCCCGTTGCCTCGGCCGAGGTGTACGACCCGGCCGACGGCCGGTGGACGACCGTGGGGCCGCTCCCGACCGCCACGGCCGGTGCGAGCGCGTCGGTGCTGCAGAACGGCGACGTCCTCGTCGCCGGCGGCATCGGCTCGACCGGCAAGCCGCTGCGTGCGGCGGCGCTCTACGACCCGAAGACCGGGAGGTTCTCCAAGACCGGCTCCCTCCGCAACGCCCGGGCCTACGCGCCTGCGGCCCTGCTCCCGGGTGGGGACGTGCTGGTGGCGGGGGGGATCGGGACCGGGCACGCTCCGCTTTCCTCTGCGGAGGTCTACGACCCATCGACTGGCAGGTTCGTCAGGACCGGCTCGATGGCTACGGCCCACGCCTTCGGCGCGCTGGTCGCGCTTCCCGATGGTCAGGTCCTCGTGGCCGGCGGCCAGGACGCGACAGGCGCCGTCGCCACCACCGAGCGGTACCACCCCACGTCCGGGACTTGGTCGCCGGCCGGTAGCATGCACCAGCCGCGGGCAATGGCCGCAGGGGCCACGCTGCCAGGCGGCGACGTGCTCGTGGTGGGTGGCGGGGCCGACGCCGACCTCTACGACCCCGCGACGGGACGCTGGACCCGCACCGACGCCATGCCGGGCGCGGTGACAATGCCGATGGTCGCGCCACTCCCGGGTATCGGCGTGCTGGTGGCCGGCGGTGAGAGCGACGGCAACGCCACGAGGTCGGCGTTGGTCTTCGCGCAGAGCAGCCGTTCGTGGCGTTCCGCCGGCTCCTTGCCGGTGGCGGTGGCTGGCGCAGCGATCGCCGGGTTCTCCAACGGCCAGGTGATGGTCGCGGGAGGTGGCGGCGAGCGAACCGCGCGTCGCCGGAAGGCGCCCTCGGTCACCCCCGCAGCGGTGTCAATGCTCTACAGCCCGAGCGCCACGGCGACGGCCAACGTCTCTGGCGTGCCGCCCGTCGCCGTGCCGCCGGCCACCTCGCCCCCTGCGACTCCGATCGCGACACGGCCCGCCACCTCGCCCCCTGCGACTCCGATCGTGACACCGCCCGCCACCTCGCCCCCTGCGACTCCGATCGCGACACCGCCGGTCACCTCGCCCTCTGGTGCACCGCCGGTCACCCCTGCCGTCACGTCCTCCGTCCCGCTGTCCGTCGTCCTTGGCGCCGCGGGTGGCGTGGTGGTGCTGGCAGGCGTGGGGCTCTGGGTGCTCGAGGTGCGCCGCCGGCGGCGGCTGCGCCCCGCGCAGACCGGGGAACCACCGGCGGGGTCGCCCGGCGAGGAGTAGGTG
>JAJYNP010000353.1 GCA_021786265.1 Chloroflexota bacterium | reverse complement strand
CAGGCAAAGCTGGCAATGCGACCCGAGGCACCGGGCTTGGTTGATCGCGGCCGACGCCGGTGGCGGACCCAGCCCGCCCCGCACAACGTCCAGCAGCCCAACCTCGGTCGGGCGGACGGTGCCACCGGCGATGCGGGGATGGACCCGCACCCTCGCGACCTTTCCCGCCAGCACCGCCCGGGCCACCGCTGTCCGCGGACCAGTCAGCCAGGGCCAGCGCGGTGCCGCCGGGCCGGCGTAGATGGCTTCGACGGGGACAGGACCTGTCTCGTCGCGCATCCATCCCCGGTAGGCGGCGAGGTCAGCTCCGCCACCGCAGACCACGACGCCGGCGCTGTGGGCGCCCACACTGCGGACCGCCTCGGCCGCCAGGTCTGGTCGGCGACATAGCCCCGGGACTACCCCCACGACCATCTCCTGCGGATGACCGCCCATGGGCTCCGGAGCCACCCGTCCGGGGGGATCGTCCTCGACAAGGTCCGAGCAGACAGCGACCAGCGTGCGATCTCGGGGCGGCGACATGCTCACACGCCTACCGCCGGGCGGATCCCGCGCCCGAGGGCGCGGCGAACACGCCCTGCAGCGAGTGTGCATACGCGGTGCCGGACTCGACCAGCAGATACGCGCTGAGGAAGCCGGCGATTGCGGCGTACAGTGGCTCCCGCGCCGCGGCGGCTAGCCGTTGGCAGAAATCCGGCAGCCAGGGCCGCAGGTGCTCGGCGACGAACGCCTGCTGCGCCCGCCGGAGTTCCTTGCCCTGTGCCGCGTCCTTCGTGGCCCATGCGTCGCGCTCCCTGCGGCAGAGCACGTACATGAACTCGAGCTCGGTAGCTACGTGATCGGGCATGTCCCGCCGTTGAGCGGAGGGTCGCAGCTCGCAGTGCGCATACAGGGCTTCCACGGCCCGCGTTGATGGCCCGGCCAGGGTTGGCCTCCCCGACACGGGGTCCCGGTCGCGGTACACGGATCCGTACGGCGACACAGGGACTGGACCCGGACCCACGAACAGCCGCGTGTACTCGATCTCCAGACGCGTCAGCACCTCGTCCGGGGCGTCGTTTGCGCCCTCCCGACCAGCGTCGCGCAGCGTCGCAAGGGGGGCGACGAAACGGTCGCCATCCCGATCGAGCCAGGCGATGGCTGCCTCAAGGTCGCCGGCGAGTGCCCCGGACCGCAGGGCCTCCGCGAGTCCGGCGGTCGGGTACTCGAGCGCCACAGACAGGGTGCCCCACCCGAGACCGCGCCGTCCCGCGGTCCCCGTCAGCAGTTCCGTCGCCCTCCGGAGCCCGCTGGAGTCCGCCCCATGCTCGTCATCAGTTTCGCTGCCGCTGATGGGACTCATCCGAAGACCTCGCGAGCATCCGCCAGCGCGTCCGCGAGGAGCGCATCAATTGGCTGACCGGTCCCGCGCAACGCCGTGTACCGCCCGACCAGGAACGCGGCCAGCGGCGCATTCGTCCGCTCGCTGCCGTGCGCGACCACCGCCGTGAGCTCGAGGATCGCGGTCCTGTCCTCTGCGCTCAGGTGCAGGTGCGCATCCGGTTGACCGAGCCGCGATTCGAGCTTCGCCGCCAACCGGTCGAGTGCCTCCGGCATTCAAAAGCCTCCACGTTGTTTCACGAATGTCCGCGTCGCGGTTCTCCGCGGCTAGTCCGCAGACCACCGCTCGACGGTGAGTGGCTCACCTGCCCGGACAGTTCCCACCTCGGGCGGTATCAGCGCGACGTAGCCACTTCCTGCGATCCCACCGAGCATCGCGGAACCGCGGTGTTCGAGGGGCCAGGCGAGCGGTCCTGCGCTCCCGAGCTCGATCCGAACGGGCAGAAACTCGAATCGGCCGCCTGCCCGGACAATGTCGGTGGCTGCGGGAATCGTGCGCTGTTCCCGGGTGACGGCCTGGCGCCCGGCGAGACGAAGCAGTGCCGGTCGGGCGATGGCCTCGAAACCGACGAGCAGGGCGAACGGATTGCCCGGAAGCGAGACGACCGGTGTGCCACTGACGACCGCCAGCGTGGTCGGACGTCCGGGTTTGATCATGAGTTCACGCACCAGGACGTCGCCTCTGGCGGCGAGCGTCGCGAACATGTGGTCTCGGCTGCTGATCGACGCGCCGCCGCTCGTGCAGACAAGGTCGCTGTCGGCGGCAAGCCGCGATGTCGCGGCCCCGATCAGCGCAGCGTCGTCGGGTGCATGCTCACGTGCGACCAGCCTCCCTCCGGCCTCCGCAACCAGGCCCCCCAGCAGCGGGCCGTTGGCATCGTAGACCTGTCCCTGATGGAGCGGCGAGCCGGCAGCCACGACCTCGTCGCCGGTCACCAGGATTGCGACACGCGGCGCGGGAACCACGTCGACCATCGTGCAACCGAGGAGGGAGAGCAGACCCAGGGCGGCAGGAGAGAGCAACGAGCCACGCGACAGGGCCACCTCGCCGGCGCGAAACTCCTCGCCCGCGGGACGGATGTGGTCGCCCGGCTGCGTCGCGCCGTCGATCTCGAGCCATGAGCCCGTGACCCGGACGCGTTCGAGTGGGACGACTGCGTCGACGCCTCGTGGCACGGGTTGCCCGGTGCAGATAGGTGTCACCTCGCTGAGCGGGACGCGCCACCCGACGCCGGCAGGCTCCATCATCGCGAGCCGTACTGCGTACCCATCCATCGCGCTGTTATCGAACGCCGGAACCGCGCGTGGCGCCCGCACGTCGCTGGCCAGGATCCTCCCGTGGGCGGCCGCGAGGGGAACGCTCGTGGCCGGCAACGGCGCAACGCGGCCGAGCAGAAGGGCGCGCGCCGCCGCGAGGGGCGCCGCGCGGAGCATGGGATGGTCGTTCGATCGCGCCTCAACCTCCGATCGCGCGGCAGCGCCTCGGGGCCGAATGTCGCGGTCGGGATGTGGCATGGCTTCGGGGCCCCCTCAGGGCGAAGATGCACGTCACGGCCGGGATGCCAGGGTGGGCGGGCCGGCCGTGACGGTCCCACGTATTGCCGGTCTGGTCGGCTACGCTCCCTCCTCGTCCTCCACCTGCGCAGCGTACGCGCGCAGGGGAAGCCAGCGGGCCCCGACCAGGAGCAGCAGCAACCAGAGCGCGAGGATGCCGCCGATCACCGCGTACTCCACCCACGTGGGCGCATACGTGCTCACCATGGCGAAGGGTGCGGCGGTCGGGATGCCCGATACCGTCGTGGCAGTCACCTGACCCGTCGCGACGCCCGGGGCGAGCTCGAGCAGCGGAGTGCGAAAGCCGGCGAGCACCATGCCCAACCGGTACAGAAAGGTAGCGAGCACGGTCAGGGCGCCCGCGGTCCCCACGATCAGCGGTCGCTCCCGCATCTGGCGCGTGAACACGAGAGCAAAGGCGACGACCATGAGGACGATCTCCCCCCAGAGGACCCACGCATAGGGGCCCGAGAGGAGCAGTTGCAGGGGCTGGGTGTCGGTGGCGTTGCCGGGGAACATCGTGGTCAGGTAGTCGGCGAACAGCATGAAGAGGTCGGCCGCGATGAAGACGCCGAGCAGGCCGGCGAGCCAGCTCACGGTGTCGCCGGCGAGATCCAGGAAGCCAGCGCGCCGGGCGAGCAGGAGGACCACCAGCAGCAGCCCGAGGCCCGAGACGAGGGCCGAGGTGATGAACAACGGCGCCAGAATCGCGGTCGACCAGTACGGGTGCGAGGGCTGGAGGCCGAAGATCCACGCCGTCACCGAATGCACCGCGATGGCTACCGGCAGCGCCACGAACGCCAAGCCCTGGACGATCCGTTCGTTGCGACGGCGGGCAGTCGCATCGAGCGGCCCCCTCGTCAATGCAAGGGGGTTGCCCTGGGCGGCGAGCGTGGGACGCAGGTGCAGCCAGAGGTAGACAAGCGAAAGCAGACCGTAGAGGACGATGACTGCGACGTCCCACACGAGCGGTGAAGTGAGGTGCGCGTCGAACACGAGGTTGAGCAGCCGTTCCGGATGGCCCATGTCCGGCAGGATGAGGAACGCGGCCATCGCCACCGTCACGAGCGAGGTCCAGATGGCCAACGGGGCCAGCGGGGCCAACCGGCGGACGCCGAACATGGTGCCTGCCGAGGCGACGATGAGGCCGCCAGCCGAGAGGCCCACGAACAGCATGAAACAGGTGATGTACAGCCCCCAGATCTGCACGTCCCGCATGCCGGTGACGATCAGACCATGGCTGAGCTGGTAGCCCCAGGCGGCCATGCCGCCGAGGAAGAGCACGAACAGCACGGCCAGGAGGCCCAGGAAGGCTGGTCCCGGCCGGGCCGTGGCGGACGCCAGCGGGCGCTCAGTCCGAACGGCCATTTACTCGCCCTCCAACTTCGACCCGGCGCGCGCCACCGCGCGTCGATCCACACTCGGCGCCTGCCCCGCCCACGCCGCGGCACTCGGCGCAGGCGTCCCCTCGAGCTGCCGACGCTCCGGATCAAGCGACGGGTCCTGAATGGCCGGTGGGTTGCGCGGCGGGATGTAGTAGACGCTTGGTTCCGTCCCGAGCTCCTCGAGCACGCGGAAGGTGGGCTGCGAGCGGATGAGGTCGGACACCTCGCTGGATGGATCGTTCAGGTCGCCGAAGAAGCGGGCGCGCGACGGGCAGACCTCGACGCAGAAGGGCTGCTCGCCGGCGTCCACGCGCTGGTAGCAGAAGTCGCACTTCTCGACCACGCCGACGGGACGGGGCGGCTTGAGCGCGTCGCCCACGTGGTAGCCCGTCGCATTCGGGTCGGCCACCCCGCCGGCCAGCCACCCGCCGCCCTCGTTGGCGGGGATCTGCGTGGGGGTCTCCCAGTTGAACTGGCGCACGTTGTACGGACAGGCGACCATGCAGTACCGGCAGCCGATGCAGCGGTCGTAGTCGATCATGACGATCCCGTCCTCGCGCTTGAACGTCGCGCTGACGGGGCAGACCTTGACGCACGGCGGGTTGTCACAGTGCATGCAGCTGGTGGGTTGATAGGCGAGCGTCAGGTTCGGGTACTCCCCCACCGGCACGTCCATCTGGCCGCTGCCCAGGGTCAGGATCCGGTTCCACCAGAGTCCTTCGCCGACATCGTTGTTCGACTTGCAGGCGACCGCACAGGTCCAGCACCCGATGCACCGGTCGAGGTTGATCACCATGCCCCAGCGCTTCGCGCCGGTGCCGGTCGAGGCCGCCATCGTGGCCATCGTGGCGCTCTCGTGTGTGTCCATCACCATCCTCCTAGAGCGTCACCTTGCGTACGTCGACGAGGGCGTCGAAATACGCGCCGTTGGCCGAGAGCCGGTTGGTCCAGTTCTTGGTGAGATCCGAGTAACCGGAGTCGTTCTTCGTCTGGTGCCGCTGCCACCCCTTGGGGAGGTTGACCATGCCGGGCCGGATGCGCCCGGTCACGCGCGCCTTGGCCACTGTTGTGCCCCGGTCGTTGAAGATCTCCACGTAGTCGCCGTGGCTGATGCCTCGCGGTCGGGCGTCCTGCGGGTTGATCTCCACGTAGGGCTCCGGGTTGAGCTCACGCAGCCAGGGCTGGTCCCAATAGGTGGTGTGGACGCGGAAGCGCGAGTGCTCCTGCATGTACGCGAGCGGGTATTTCTGGGCCAGGACGTTCTCGTGCCAGGCCTCGCCCGGCGCCTCCCAGGCGGGGAGCGGATCCTCGCCGGTTGAGGTCGGGATCCAACCGGAGTACGGGTAGTTCACGACGACGCGCTCGGAGTAGGGCTCCAACCTGCCGGTCGGCGTCGGGAACTTCAAGTCCGCGTTGCTCACGAAGTCGGGAGGTGAGAACCGGGCTGCGCCGGTCGTTCGATACGATTCGAGCACCGCGTCGGCCGAAGCGCCGAGGAGTTTGCCCAGCCCCACGACGACGTTCTCGGCGACCTGTTTCTGATCCCCCGCGAAGTGCTGCTCCCAGCCGAACTTGCCGGCGAGAGCCTTGAAGATGTCGTAGTCCGACCGCGCCTCCCATTGCGGCTCGATCGCTCGCTCGTGGCGGAACATGTACGGATGGAGGCCGCCGACAAGGTCGTCGTTCTCGAGCCAGTGCGTGCCGGGCAGGACGATATCGGCGTAGCGGACGGTGTCGGTCGGAAGGCTGTCGGTGACGACGACGAACTCGAGCTTGTTTTCGTCCTTGAGCAGGCTGATGAAGCGGTTGCTTTCCTGGAGGTTGCTGATGTTGATCTGGGTGAACCAGAGCGCCTTCAGGGGCCAGGGGACTTCGACCGGTTCCCTGGTCACACCCTTCGCCGGATTCGTGCCGTCGAGTGGAACGAGCATCTTCGTCTTGCCGGTATCGATGGCGTCGTAGGCCATCCAGCCGTTCAGCGACGCGGCGAACGTCCCGGTCGGGGCGAAGAGCCCGTAGGCACCGTAGAAGACGAGGAAGAAGGCCGCTCCACCCATCGCGCCTGTCCCCGCGCCCGGCTCACCGATGTTGCCGGTCAGGGCGACCATCGTCCCGATGGTGCGTCCGTTCTGGTGGGCGTTCTCCCAGCGGTCGATCCCAAACCCCGGATAGACGAACGTCTTGCGGGTCGCCGCGTACTGGCGAGCGAGCCAGCGGACGTCGTCGGGGTTGACCTGCGTGTACGCCTGCGCCGCCTCCGGACTCCAGTCCCCCACCCGATCCGCCAGGAGCTGGAAGGCGGGCTTCACGCTCACCCCGTCGACGACGTAACTCCCCTCGAACGCGGGATCGCTGGATTGGCTGAACGGGACCGCGGAGTTGGTCGCCTTGTCCCAGACGAGCTGGGTCTTGCCGTCGGCCGCGCGCGCGAACGTCCCGTCCGTGCTCTTGACCAGGAATGGAAGCGTGGTGTGATCCCTCATGAAGGGTGCGTTGTAGAGCTTCTCGGTGATGATGACGTTGAGGATGGAGAGGCCAAGGGCAGGGTCTGACCCCGGCCGCGGGGCGATCCACCGATCGGCCTTCGAGGCCAGGATCGAGTAGTTCGGGTCGATGACGACGAGCTTGGCGCCGCCGTCCTTCGCATCGGCCGCGAAGTGCCAGTTGTGGATCTGGCTCTCCGTCATGTTTGAGCCCCAGGCGATGATCAGGCCGGCGTTGCTCATGTCGAGCGGCTCGTTGCCGCCGACGAATCCGGACATCGTGCCCACCTGGGTCTGGCCGAGAGGCATCGCCGTATCGACCGCGAGCCCGACACTTGTCGCCTCGAACAGGTTCATGAAGACGTTGAGGCCGTAGCCGTACCCGCCGTTGACCGCACCGTAGTTGCCGCTCCCGGGAAAGAAGCCGAACGCCTTCGAGCCGTACTTGTCCCGGATCTCCATCAAGCGCTGGGCGATCGTGTTGATGGCCTCGTCCCAGCTGATTCGCTGCCACTTGCCTTCGCCGCGTGCCCCAACTCGCTTCATGGGGAACTTGATGCGGTCGGGGTTGTAGACCCACTGGGCGTGGCTCAGGCCGCGCAGGCAGATCCGGTTGTAGCGTGGCTCCGGAAACGGGTTCATGGCCGTCTTGACCAACCGCCCGTTGC
The DNA here is from genome assembly GCA_021786265.1 of Chloroflexota bacterium. Next base: position 2,310 of record JAJYNP010000353.1, on the reverse strand, counting down.
GGACGTGGGCCTCGATCCGGCAGCCCATCCAGCAGTTGGGCGAGCAGACGGCGTTGAAGACCTGGTCCGGCGAGGTCGCCGGCACGGCCGGCGTCCCCTCCTCGAGGCCGCCCAGCGTGCGCCGCCCGGCCAGCGCCACGCCGCCACTCGTCAGGGCAAGGGTGGCGCCGGTGACGGCTGCGCCCTTGAGGAACGTTCGGCGCCGCATCTTCCGGTTCACCAGCGAAAGGTCTTCGTCTCCCATGGGGCACCTCTCGACACTCCGCGGCCGGTCGACGTCCTCGCGCTGTCGAGCGCGTGCACAGGACAGAGCCCGCGACCACCCTCTCGGTGGCACGTCCACGCGGATGTTCCCGTTCCGCACGCCGCGCGACGCAGCGACGATCAGCCCATTGGAGTGGGCGGGTCGGTCGCCCGAATGGCCCTCTTCTGGCGGGGGGTTGCCTGACACAGCAGAGGGTGAGCCATCTGGCCCTAGCGGGGGACGACGGACCTCCGGATACCCTTCTTCCGTATTGGACGCCCGGCGCCGCCGGCCGGCGCACTGCACGGATCGAGGAACGGCCGCGTCATGGTGGGCTCGGGCTCCACGAGGGTTTCATGGACGCCTGTGACGCCATCACCGCCGCCGTCGCCGAGCTCGCAACAGCAGACTCAGGGTTGCGGCTCCTCGAGAGTGCCGCCGCGTGGGGCGCCCGGCTCGCGGGCGCACCCTGCGTGGTGGTGATGCATGGGCTCGAGGGCAGCTTCCACGTTGTCGCGTCCGGGCAGGACGGCCCCGTCGATCCGTCACTGGGCCGCCTGGTGACATCTGCGGCGACGCGCCACCGGTGGCTCCCTGCCGAGGCGCTCGGCTTCCCGCCGGGAGATGCACCGATGCGCCCGGCGGTCACCTTCGCTCTCGCGGCGAACCCGAAGGCAGCCAGCCTGGGCGAGCTCGTGCTCTTCGAGACCGCGGGGCCCACCCACGGAACCACCGTCGGCCCCACCACGGCAGGCGCCGAAGCGGCACACACGATCGCGCTGCTCGCGGGCGCGCTGCTGGCGGGGGGGCCGGGAGGGCGATGCGCCTGTGCCGCCAACACGGAGCGGACGCGCATCATGGCGGAGTTGCATGACGGACTGCTGCAGCGCCTCTACGGGGTTGCACTCGACATCCAGACGAACAGGCAGCTCCCGCTTCCGATTGCCGCGCGTCGGACCTTGAGGCGATGGGACCGAGAGATCTCCCGGGCGATCGACGATACGCGCCACTACCTCGACACGCTTGAGGCACCCGACGCAGTCGTGCCAGAGCTCGGCGCCGGGTTGGACGAGGCTGCGGCGGAGACGGCAGCCGCCGGAATCGACGCCGAGATCGACGTGACGGTCGACCCGAGCATCCGGCTGACGGCGGACGCGCGGCGGACGCTCCTGGGGATCGTCCAGGAGGCGCTCAGCAACGTCAGGCGCCACAGCCACGCCAGCCGGGTCACGGTGTGCCTGGACATCACGTGGCAGCGCGTCGCACTGCGCATCCACGATGACGGTGTGGGGTTCTGCGGGGAGACCGCCCGTGGAGGCCATGGATTGCAGATCATGGAGGCCCGCGCAGCCGACCTTGCGTGTGCTTTCCAGGTGTCGTCCGAGATCGGTCGCGGAACACGGATCGACGTCGCCGGTCCTCTCGTCCCGAGGGCCGCCAGTCTTGAGTACACCAGTGACGGAGCCGGTCACACGTGCTGCCTATCCGCGTCCTGATTGTCGATGACTACGAGGTCGTGCGGGCCGGCCTGCGCGCGCTCCTCTCAGGCGTCGATCGCGTGCTGGTCGTCGGCGAGGCCGAGGACGCGGGGGAAGCGGTCACCCTGGCTGACGATCTGGCGCCGGACGTGGTCGTCCTGGATCTGCGCCTCGGAACGCACAGCGGCTTGGACGCCTGCCGGCAGATCATCGAACGCCGTCCGTCGACTCGGGTCCTGGTGCTGAGCGCGTACTGCGACGTGCACGCGGCAGCCGAAGCTCTGTCGCTCGGTGCTGCCGGGTTCCTGCTCAAGCGATCCAGCGGCCGTGCGCTCATCCGGGCCGTGAAAGCCTCGGCGCAGTCCGAGGCCATCGTCGATGCGGAGGTCGCACGGCGCCTGTCGACCACGGCGGCCCGCGCCATGATGGCGGCCGGGATGCGCGACGACGAACGCAACCTCGCGCAGATGATTGCAGACGGCATGACGAACGCCGCGATCGCCGCCCGTCTCGGGGTGCCCGAGGCGAGCGTGAAGGCCAGCCTGAGGCGATTGTTCACGCACCTCGGCGTGGCTCATCGCGCTGAGG
>JAJYNP010000011.1 GCA_021786265.1 Chloroflexota bacterium | reverse complement strand
ATGCGACGGCCGTCTGCCCGTACTGCGGAACCAGCCTCGCTCCGTTGCCGAAAGCCGAGAAGAAGTGCCCGTCCTGTGGCCGGCCGATCTTCGTCCGGCTCGGTCCCGATGGGTACACCTACCTTCTCCAGGAGATCGATCTTCCCGTACTGCAGGAGGCGTGGGGCGAGTTCCACGAAGCCCGGGCCGCGGCCGCGGCGGAAGAGGCGAACCAAGAGGTCACACGGCTGACGGCGGCCGCCCTGGACGCCTATCGAGCCCTCGGCGTCGCGTCTGTCCAACTGGTGGCAGAAGACGAGTGCGCCGCCTGCTCATCGCTCGACGGCAAGGTGATCGCGATCGCCAAGGCGATGCCCATCCCGCTCCCCGGTTGCGAGCGGTTGAAGGAAGGCGACGTCTGTCCCTGTGAGTGGAGCCCCGTCGTCGAGTGGCGGAGCGGTTAGTGGCTACGGTCAGCCCTTCGTCAAGGCGCGGGCCATCAGGATCGACGGCCACAGTGCGCAGGCTCGTCGTCTGCGGCACGACGACCCGCCGGCAGCTGGCCCGTCCACACGTGGGTCGATCGGCTCTCGACGTGCTGATTACGTGGGCACGACGGTGATCGGATTCCCGGCCCAGCGGGTTGGCCCGACGGAGCCCCCCGGTCCGCGCAGCCTCACGGGCGAGAAGAATCTCCTGCGGCGGCGACTCACGGGGAGGGAGAGCTCATGAGGCGGATGACCCGCGGGCGCGACCGGGCGCTGCGGAGCAGTACTCCGGCCCTGGGGGTGCTGCTCCTCGTTCTGGCTTTCGGCTGCTCGGGTGCGGGCGCTCCGAGCGTGCTGCGCGCGCACGCGATGGGCGGTGAGGCGTTGGTCCCAGCTTCGCCGCTCTCGGTCGCGGCCACGACTCCAGCCGCGACTGGGGTCGCCCCCCTGGCGCCTCAAGCCGTGCCCCCGACGGAAACGGCGCGTCCATCGCCCTCCCTGGCGAGCAGTGCGACCCCCACCACACCCGCGGGGCGAACCCGCTCGCCGGTCGACAGTCCGCTTGGGCTTCCCGGTGAGCCCGACCCCGCCCTGACGCCTGGCGCGGCCAACCCCACTGTGACGCAGTCGAGCATCAGATCCACCATCTGCGTGTCGGGCTGGACCGCGACCGTCCGGCCGCCGTCGAGTTACACGACCGCCCTGAAGCGGAGCCAGATCACGGCGTACGGCTACGCGGATACGAACCTCGCTGACTACGAGGAGGACCATCTGATCCCCCTCGAACTCGGTGGTGCGCCGCGCGACCCTGCGAACCTCTGGCCCGAGCCGTACAGCATCTCGCTCGCCGACGGGACGGCGGTCGGGGCGCGGGTGAAGGACCAGCTGGAGAACGGGCTCCACGCGCTCGTGTGCGGCGGCACGCTGTCGCTGACGACGGCGCAGCGGCTCATCGGCAGCGACTGGATCGGCGCCTGGCGGACCTACGTCGCGACCGGATCCGTGGCCACGCCGCTGCCGGCCCTCAGGCCGACACCCACGCTCTCAGTCGGCTCCTCCTCGCCTTCTGCGGGCACCGGCCCCATCAAGGTGGCCATCGCGAGCCTGACGTCGCCGGTCAGCCGAGGAGGCACCGCGTCAGTGGCCGCGAGGACCGCGCCCGGTGCCGCCTGCACGATCAACGTGGTCTACAAGTCGGGGCCTTCGAAGGCTGCGAGCCTCGGGCCCAAGACGGCGAGCTCGGCGGGCAGCGTGGGCTGGAGCTGGACCGTGGGCACGCGGACGACGCCGGGCTCGTGGCCAGTGAGTGTGACCTGCACGAAGGGCGCCGCGAGCGCCTCGGCCACCCGCTCGTTCGTGGTGCAGTGAGGGAGTAGAGTCGATGACCGCCGACGACGTCGCCGTCGCCCGCCAAGGGGCGTGGTTCCGCGAACGCTTCAACGGCTTCGTGGCCCGCCACGAGGTGGCCTGGGAACTCGGCATGGGTGCCTTGGCCGTTCTGTTCGTCGCCCTGGGCTTCCTCATCGACGAGCTGCCGGCAGGCTCCCGCCCGGAGCTCGAGGCGCTCGAACTGGCGCTGACCGCCCTGTTCGTGCTCGAGTTCGCGGTCCGGATACTCGCGGCCCATGACCGAAGCCAGTACCTGCGCGGCCACTGGATCGACGTGGTGGCCCTGGTCCCACCGGTCCGTGCCCTGCGGGTCCTTCGCTTGCTGCGGCTACTGCGCCTGGTGCGCACCTTCGCGAGCGTGTACCGCGCGGCCATGCACCTGGACGGGCTCGCCCGGCACCGCGGCTTCGCCTGGCTGGTCGTGTCGTGGATCGCGGTGATGGTCGTCTGTTCGATCGCGCTCTACGCCGCCGAGCACGGCGTCAACAAGACGATCGACTCGCCCTTCGACGCGCTGTGGTGGGGCGTCGTCACACTCTCCACCGTAGGCTACGGCGATGTCTACCCGATCACCCCGGAGGGCCGGCTCGCGGCCATGGTTCTGATGCTCCTCGGGATCGGGCTTTTCAGCGCAATCACCGCGACCGTCACGAGCTACCTGCTCGCCACGCAGCCTCCCCGCGACGCCAGCCGAGGTGGGCGGATGGTCGAGGAAATCGAGCGCCTGGCCTCCCTGCGAGAGCAGGGTTCGCTCAGCGACGAGGAGTTCGTGCAGGCCAAGCGGCGCCTGCTTGCGTGACGCGGTTCTCCGAGGAGGCCTCGGGCTCGGACAGCTCTCCACCGTGAGGGGCGCCATTATTCAATCGTGAGGTGGCCGACGAGCGAGAGGTTGCATGATCCACGAGTACGACCTCGCCGCATGACGGATGGATATTGGCACCCCACACGGCTCATGAGCCGGGGCCCCGCGAGAACGACCTACGAACGCCAGATGCTGAGCGGCACCTGCGAGACCACGCGATCGAAGTCGTGGTCGGTGGTGAGCATGACGAGGTCATGCCGCGAGCACAGCCGCGCCAGGAGCGCGTCGATCGTCCCGATCTGAACCCCGGCGCGTCGACACGCATTGCGGATCTCAGCCGCCGCGATGTGGTCCTCGCGATCGGGCACCAGCAGAGGCAGGGCCGCGAAGCGCTCGATGATCGCCTCCCGCGCCTTGGGTCCGGAGAACCCCTGGAGCAGCTCCTGCAGGACGAGGCCGGTCGAGAAGACCGTTTCGCTGCCGTCGAGGGCCTGATGCAGCCGATCGACCGCCGGCTCGTGCTGTACCTGGTCGCGGCGGAACGCCAGCGACCAGACGCTCGTGTCGACGAACAGGCTCACGCCCGGGAGCGCTCGGCCTTGTAGTCAAACCGGCGGTCCCACTCGAGCGCTCCGAACAGCTCGAGCAGGCGCTTCTGCTCACGCCGCGCCACGTACTCCTCGAGCGCCCGGGTCACGACCGCAGTCTTGGTCCGTTCTCCGCTCACCTCGAGCGCGCGCTGCAACAGTCTCGGATTGATGTCGAGGTTGGTGGCCATGTGCGGATTATCGCACAACGACCTGCACAACCGCAGTGGGGTGCGCCATCAATGAGCGCTCGAAGCGGCCACGTCCGCGTCGGAACTCGTCGACGGACGGTGTACGTGGGCGAGGCGGGCAGACGCCACCGACACCGCGGCTCGCGGCCGGCAATCCAGCGCGCCGCATCCGCCGCGTTGACAGGGAGGCCGACTGAGTAGCACCTGTACGGACGAGATGGCCCGAGCAGCACACGCTGGAGGGTGAAGGGCTGCTTGTGCGCCCAGGTTCCTCGCTCAGTGGGTCGCGGAGGGCCGACTCGTCAGCGTTTCAACCATCAGGTGGAGCCAGAGGCGGCCGGGGCAGACGGCAGACGAGTGAGGAGTGGGGCCGCGAGTGAACCGGTTGGTCGGGGCGAGAGGACTAGACCCGGCCGTTCCCATCACCCGGATCGTGGTGCCCGACTGGCTCGCTGACGCGCTGAACGACGCCGCCTGACGCAGTTGGACCTCGTCGCCAGTCGGGGCCGGCTTGTGTGGTCAAGCAGGTAGTCTTGCCACATGGAGATCAAGGACTGGTTCGGCGAGGAGGTCGCCGCCACCTATGACGACGACACGGCGGAGCTGTCGGCGCCGGAGGTCCTCGGCCCGCAGCTCGATGTGCTCGCCGAGCTCGCCGCGGGTGGCCCCGTGCTCGAACTGGCGATCGGCACCGGGCGGGTCGGGCTGCCGCTCGCCGAGCGTGGCCTCCGGGTGGCCGGGATCGAGCTGTCGGCAGCGATGGTCGAGCGGTTGCGGAGCAAGCCCGGAGGCGACGAGGCATCGATCCCTGTGGTCATCGGCGACATGACGACCGCGCAGGCACCCGGTGCCGGCTCGTTCCGCCTCGTCTTCCTCGTCTACAACTCACTCCTGAACCTGACGACCCAGGAGGCGCAGGTCGCCTGCTTCCAGAACGCCGCCGCGCACCTCGCACCCGGCGGCCACTTCCTCGTCGAGCTGCCGTTTCCCGGCCTCCGACGTGGCGAGCGGTTCACGGTCTTCGATCACAGCGACACGCACCTCGGGATCGACGAATACGACGTGGCCACCCAACGCCTGTGGTCTCATCACATCAAGTTCCTCCCCGACGGGCGCGTGGAGCGGTGGTCCCCGCCGTTCCGCTACGCGTGGCCCGGAGAGCTCGACCTCATGGCGCGGCTCGCGGGGATGCGGCTCGTCCACCGGTGGGGCGAGTGGGACCGGACCGCCTTCACGAGCGAGAGCAGGAAGCACGTGTCGATCTGGCGGAAGGCCGAGAACGACGCGTAGAGGGAACGGCTTCTGTCTGCAGGTCAGGGCGAGAGGACTTGAGGCCGAGGTAACAAGCGAGCCGAGTGCCGTTCACGCGATCGTCGCGTCGGCAGCGCCGCTTACCGTCGGCGCCGATCCTTCTCAATCTGGAGCAGCGCGTCGTGCAGTAGCTGGTAGGCCTCGGCCGTGTCAGGCCGCTGGTCGGGCATACGGCCCAGCTCGCGCGCCGCACCCGCGAGCCGCTCAAGCACGGCCGGGATCGCCGCCTCGGGGACCGATCCGACCGTCGCGCCGCGATAGTCCGTCAGGATGGCCTGGATCGCCTTGGGCAGCCGCTTGCTGTCCACGCTGCCGTCCAGGAGTCGGAATGGCAGGTGCCAGCTGCCTGGGCGGGATGGGTCTCCGACGTAGGCGAAGCAGCGCGCCGGGATCTCGTACTTGGGATGGAGCAGGGTCTCGCTCACCGCTCCCGGTGCCCCGGCCCGTGCCGTCTCGCGGGGCAGGAGCGTGCCCGGCGTGGGCGTCGGATCGACGGGCCGGTAGATGCCGTGGACGCTCAGCCACCACAAGCCCTCGGGCGGTGTCGGCGCCTCCAAGTACACGAGGGCCCGGCCGTGGTGCCCTCCGCTGGCGATGTCCGCCGCGTAGAGCAGGTGCCCATCGCTCACGGCCACCGCGCGGACGCCCTGTGCCACGGCGTAGCGCGTCGCCTGCTCCAAAGCGGCCTCGACAGCGGCTTCGCTCCACGCCAGCGCGCCGGGACGTTTCGTCTCGATCACCAGGTACTTGATGCCCAGGCGCGTCAGCAGTAAGTCGGCATAGCCGATCTGATGGTTGAGATCGTCGACATGCCAGTCGAGGGCGTGCGTGAAGAGGTCCGCGACGATGAGCTCGGCGACGCGCTCCGCCCCACCACCGGGACGGTCGGTCTCGACCAGCCTGCGGCGTCGCAGCTCGAGAAAACTCGGCCACGTCTCGGCGAGCCGGGATTGGAGATGCTCGCGCAGAACGAGGTGGGCCGTCACAGCTCGTACTCCCCGTCGATGATGCTGCTTCGTGAGCGTACTCCGCCGTAGGAATGGATCGGGGGTCATGGCTGCAGCGTCCCGGCCACGGGGCGCATGGGCACCAGGTAGCAACCGCGGCGGCCCGAAAAGGCAGCCCCGCCGCGACGTGATATCCGTGCGGCGGGAGCCGGTGAATGGGCCGTCCCGAAACGAGGTCGTATCGGAGCAGGCTGCAACGTCTGTCAAGATCCTGGACTGGCCCGAAGCCCCCGGAGAAGCCGGGCGTCCCAGCGTGACGACCTGCGGCACGGCAGCCCGACGCGGACTTCATGGTTCGCCTGTCCAGAGCGGGCGCGACCCCCATGCGCGGTCTTGCGCGAGCGTGGGCGAGTGGTCAGTATCCGGTGGTCATGGTGCAAGGGGCGCTTCCGAGCGCGCTGTCCGACGCGCATCTCGCCGCGCTGCGGAACCTCGTCGCGCTGCTACCGCTGGCCGACGTCAACTGGGCGCTCACGGGCAGCATGGGGCACCTTCTGCAGGGCGCGCCTGTCCAGCCACACGACATTGATGTGCAGACCGACGAGGCGGGCGTCAGGAAGGCCGCGGAGCTGCTGGCGCCCTACTCCATCGCCCCGCTCCACGGGTGGGAGTCCGAGCGGATGCGCTCGCTGTTCGGAGCGTTCGTGGTGGACGGTGTCGCGGTGGAACTGCTGGGCGCGGTGCAGAAGCGACTGGCGGATGGCTCGTGGGGGCCGCCAACGGACCCGGCCGAGCATCGCCGGCTGGTGCACGTGGAGTCCTTGATAGTTCCCGTCCTCTCGCTGGAGTACGAGGCGGCGGCATACGCGGCCATCGGGCGCCTTGATCGCGCCTCGCTCCTGCGCCGCACCCTAGATGAGGCCGCCCACGGTGAGTGACGGGCTTTCCTCTGGGCGGCGCGCCACCCGGGCCTGGCGTTCGGAGCCGCGGACGTTCGGGGCCACGGACGTTCGGAGCCGCCTATGCGCCCACTCTCGAACCGGAACAGAGCACCACGTCGTGGACCATGGGCCGGCGACGCGGATCATCGAGCTGCTGGGCGAGTGCATCGCAGCCCACGGCGTGCCGCGAGACGTCACTCGCGCGAAACGGCGCGTCACTGTCCCAGGAACCGGCCGGTGGTGTGAGGGTCGGTGATCGGCTCGAGGGGTCGCGAACTGCCCCGAAAACGGGTCGAATCGGACCCCGGCTGATAGCGCAGGAGCCCTGCCTTCGCTGTCGCGAACTCTTCGTCCGTGAGGAAACCCTGCTCGCGTAGGGCAGCCAGCCGCTGGATTTCCTCAACACACCTGCCGCTCCTCCTCGGGTACGTGGGCTCCGCGGTCGCAAGCAGGTAGCTCGTGGCCGTGGCGGTGATCGCCGAGAAGAGTGCGATCCCCAGGAGCATCGGCACCATCGCGATGCGCTTGCCATCAGCCGCCACGGGGTACACGTCGCCGTAATCGACCGTGGAGATGGTCACGACGCCTCACCGGAGTGCATCGGAACGGCGATGCGCTCGCCTTGTTCACGTCGTGCTCCGCGATGTACAGAGCGAACGAGCCAGGACCATGAGAGCGCGCCGCGCCGTGATCATCTGCGCCGCGACACGATGGCCGTCTACGACGACACGGCTTCCATCGGCAAGCTGTACCGGCGCCAGGACGAGATCGGGACGCCCTGGTGCATCACCGTCGACGGCGACTCGATCGACGAGCACGCCGTCACCGTGCGCGACCGCGACAGCATGGAGCAGATCCGCGTCGGGGTCGACCGGGTCAAGCCGCTCATCCTGGACCGGCTGGCCGCCACGCGGTGCCTGATCGCGGGGTGCCGACACAGGCCGGATCCGCCCCGGGCGGGATCGAGCCGAAGGGCGGGCCCGCACAGCGGCGCGTAGGCGACACCCCCACGTTGCCCGGCCTGTCCACGAGCGCGACCGCGCACCCGGGGCCGCGGCGGTACGGGCGCGGGCGAGCCCGGCAGGGCCGGACGCCGCGGCGCGCTGCGGATCGCCGGGAGAGCACCAGACGAGCGTCACCGCCGTCCCGCAGGAAGACGCGCCGGAGTGTCCGCGGGTCCTTGTCGCCGACGACCATGAGCTGGTGCGCCGTGGCCTGCTGGCGCTGCTCAAGCGCCACAAGCAGTTCCGCATCGTGGCCGAGGCGGGCACGCGCGCCGAGGTGATCGCTGCGGCAGCGCGCTGCCAGCCCGATCTCGTCGTGATGGACGTGCGCTTTCCGGATGGATCGGGGATCGAGGCCACGCGCGAGATACGCGCCGCGCGCCCCGCGGCGAAGGTCGTCATGCTGACAAGCTACCCCGACGAGGAGGCGGTGTTCGCCGCGATCCTGGCGGGCACCTCAGGCTATCTCTTGGAGCAGATCCGCGCCCGCGACCTCGTGGCAGGGCTCGAGGCTGTCGGGCGTGGCGAGCTGCTCCTCGACCCGCTCGCGAGCGAGCCGGTCCTCCATCGCCTGCGGCGCCTCGCCGCGGGGGCCGCCCTCGACCCCCTGACCGAGCTCACCCGCCAGGAGCAGAAGATCCTCCTCCTCATCGCCGAGGGCAAGACGAACCGCCAGATCGCCGCCGAGGTCTTCCTCTCGGAGACCACCGTCAAGAACTACCTCAGCGCGATTCTGGCCAATCTCGCTCTCCAGCGGCGCGCCCGGGCTGCCGCTTTCGTCGTGCACCACCGGCTCCCCGGTGCTGAGTAGGACCCCGACGGCGCTGCCCACATCCGTGGCGAGGGCATTCGCTCCGTGCCCGAGGTCGCAGATGGCGCGGCGCAACCTGTCGATCTCGCCCTCGACGCCTTTGGGCTTCGTATCTGGGTGCGTGCCCTCGACCTGAGATTCTTGTCCTGCGTCTGACTGTCGGCCCTGTCTGCGTTGATCTGGCTCGCAAGGGCAACGGGGTACCGTCAGGACAGGCTCAGCCCTTGGGTAGGCAGGGCAGCGAATGGAGGCAGCCATGACGCGAACCGAAGCGGGCGCTGAAAGTCCTGCACGACGAACCCCTCCCGACGACTGGCTGGCCCGCCTCCTACCCGCGGCCCTGCGTCGGGAACGGGAGCGCTGGTACACCCCTGACCGGGCGGTGCGGCGGCTCCACTGGATTCGCTTCGCCCTGGTGCTGGTGGCCTTGGTGAACGCCGCCGCCCACATCTTCGCTTCCCCCGCCAAGTTCCCCGATGTCACCGTCTGGCTCGACGGCGAGGTCGTGGCCTACGTGCTGATCGCCATGGTGTACCTCCTCGGCCTGCGCATGTGGTACCTGCCGGCCGTTGCCTACACTGTGCTCAACTTGGTGCTGTTCTTCGTGTCGGGCTTCATCGTCATCCCCGGGATCACCACCGCCGCGCTGACCGGGCACCTGGCCTTCGGCGACTACTCCTTCGGGCGAGGGTTCTCGCTCGCGGCGTGGATCTTCCTGCTCGTCGTGGGCGGCGCGATGCTCCGCCTCGATCCCGGTTCCCGCCTCAACGAGCTGCTCCGAGATAGCTGACGCCCCGGGGGGCGCTCCTGGCGGCCGCGGTGGTACCACCTACGACCGCGACGGCACCGTGATCCGGAAGCTGTAGCGGTACGCGCGCCAGGCGTGATCGCCGTACTCGATGGTTGGGCCGGCGTCGTCGAGGTCGCGTACCTGGGCCGCCGCGGCGAGCTCAAGACCGTGCTCGGCGGGATCGGCGCGCTCCCGGCACCGGACAGGCCGCAGGTCGGCGCGACACGTACGTGCTGCCAATGCTCGAGTGCGCGGCCTGCGGGCAGCGGCTCATCGGCAACTCCGGGCGCTACCGTCACCGTGACCCCTGCCCGGCCTTCGAGGCCGCGGTCAGCCAGCCCCGGCGACCCGTCCGCGGCCAGCACCAGCGGGTCCCCGGGCGCTCCTACCCGCGGGAGGCGTACGAGCGCATCGTGCCGCTCGTCCTCGATCGCGTGCGCCTGGCTGCCGAGGACATTGCGCAGACGGTGGCGCTGTACGCGTCGAGCGCCGATGCAGGCGACGCGGATGCCGTCACGCTGGCGCGGATCGAGCGAGAGCGCGATCGGG
>JAJYNP010000262.1 GCA_021786265.1 Chloroflexota bacterium | reverse complement strand
GGACGCCGCGGTCGAGGATGTGGTAGGCGGCGACGAGGATCAAGTGTTCGACGGCGATGGTGGCCTTGGCGTGGCCCGGGCGGGGTCGCAGGCGAGCGTACTGGGCCGCGGAGATAGGTGCCCTTGGAGCGGGCGGCGGCCTTGGCTGCTTCGTTCAGGTGGACCTGGAGCCTGTGGGGTGCCTTTATCCGATTGCGGGGTCGATGATCCGTGCGGCGATGATCGACAGACTGACGCCGACCACGGCCACGTGGTAGACGAGTTCCGCACTGTCGACGCCGTGGCCATCGCGGTACCTTGATCGCCCCAAACCGGAGGCACTTACCGCGTGCTCGTATCGCTGCTCTATCTGCTGGTCCGGCGCACGTTCGAGCTCGTGGCCCTGCGTTTTCGGTCGGGGCGCTCCAAGGACCCCGAGATCGTCGTGCTGCGCCACGAGCTATCGATCCTGCGTCGCCAGGTCGCACGGCCCGAGCTTTGCGCTGCCGATCGGATCTTCCTTGCCGCGGCCTGACGGCTGCTTCCCCGACGGCGCTGGTCCGGCTTCTTCGCCTCGCCCGAGACTCTGCTGCGCTGGCACCGTCGGCTGGTGGCACGGCGCTGGACGTACAAGAGGCGGGGTCGCGGTCGTCCACCTCTCGATCCTGCGCTCGTCGCGCTGATCGTCCGGCTCGCCCCGGAGAACCCGCGCTGGGGGTACCTGCGGATCGGGGGCGGGCTGCAGGGGCTGGGGATGCGGGTCGCGGCCACGACGATCCGCCGGGTCCTCGCCCAAGCTGGGCTGGATCCTGCGGGTCGGCGCTTCGGCCTGCGCTGGCGCGACTTCCTGCGGTCGCAGGCGAGGCATATGCTGGCGGCGGACTTCCTCACCGTCGACACGGTCTTCTTCCGCCGCCTGTATGTGCTCGTCTTCATCGAGCTCGACACGCGTCGGGTGCACCTCGCCGGGGTCACCGCTCATCCCACCGCAGCGTGGGTGACCTGAGCAGGCGCGCAACCTCGCGAGCCGACTGGGCGATGCGCTTTCTGAACGGAAGTTCCTCATCCACGACCGGGATGCGGTCTTCGCGGGCTCGTTCGACGCCGTGTTCCGTGGGGAAGGCCTGCGGGTGATCAAGACGCCGGTGCAGGCGCCCAGGGCGAACGCGATCTGCGAGCGCTGGATCGGCACCTTTCGGCGGGAGTGCCTCGACTGGATCGTGATCGTGCAGCGCCGGCAACTGGAGGCCGTCGTACGCGAGTACGTGGCGCACTATAACGCGCACCGCCCGCACCGCAATCTCGGACTCCGTCCGCCCGCAGCCCCGCCCACCCCGCTCCCCGCGGCGCGAGCGTCTCCAGCCCAGGTCCTGCGGCATGATCGGCTGGGCGGCTTGATCCACGAATACGAGGTCGCGGCATGACGGCCGAATAAAGGCACCCGACACCCACGCGAACGAGACCTTGGGGAATTGCGGGGCCAGCTGCTGAATGGTGGACCCGTACTGTGACCCGTGGGCGATGATCAGGTTGTAGCCCTCGGTCGCGTACTGCCGATGATGTTACCCGCGTCGGAGACCACGAATTGGTTGTCCGAGATGGCGATCTGCAGGTTGTCGCGCTGCTGGAGGCTTTGCAGCGCGGCCACCATGGTCTGGGTCCAGCTCAGGCCGTTGCGGGCGCTGGGGGCTACCAGGGCCACCTTGAGCGGGGTCGAGGCGACCGGGGCACCACTCGCCGCCGCGGCGGCCGTGCTCGCGGCAGGTGCCCCCGAGGTGGGGAGCCTACATGCCGCGACGCTTGGCGCGACCGGGGCGACGCTCGCGGCCGTGGCAGCAGCCGACCCCGGTGCCGGGCCGCTCGAGGCCGCCGGTGCGCTCGTCGCCGCGCTGCTGCAGGCGGTGGCCAAGAGCGCGATGCTGGCGAGCGTGGCCAGCAGGGATAGGCGCCTCCCTCGAACGGTGTCCATGTGCCATCTCCCTGCGGTGAAGGTCGGTGTCTGGGACAGGCGGCGGACGTCAAAACTCGATAGACCCCTCCTTTTGACGGTCGCTATGCGGCGACCCACATCAGTTCTATGGCACCCCCGTTTCGAGTCGCAGCGCGCCATACGCCGCCCCCAGCACGCCGGCGTGATCGCCCAGCAGCGCCTCGACGATCCGGGTGTCCCCGGGCGGCAGATAGGGTTGTGACCCGCCCACGACGGCCCGCATCTCCTCGAGGTGGCGCCGATAGGCCCCCATGGCGCCGCCGCCGAGCACGATCACCTCCGGTGCATAGGCAGCCACCACGTTGACGAGCCCCAGGGCGGCATGCCGGGAGGCCGCGGCCACGATCCGGCGGGCGCCCGGGTGGCCGGCGTGATCCAGCCGCGCCACGTCCGCGGCGGTGGCGCCCGCGAGGTCGGGGTCTCCACTCGCTTGGGCCAGACGCTCCAGGGCCGGACCGGCGGCGAGTGGCTCCCAGCACCCCTGGGTCCCGCAGTAGCAGCGCGGACCGGACGGATCCACGAGGAAGTGCCCCGCCGCCGGGTGGGCCTCGCCGGCTGCGCGATAGGGTTCCCCTGCCCGCACCACGGCCACCCCAATTCCGGTCCCGAAGGTCACCATGGCCATGCACTGAGCGCCCTGCCTGGCACCCTGCCACCATTCGCCCAGCGCGGCCGCCACCGCGTCGTTCTCAAGGCGCACCGGGACGCCGAGCTCGGCTTCGAGCGGACCCCGGACGTCGACGTCCGCCCAGGTGGGGAGGGTGTAGGGGTTGCGGATGCGCCCGGAGCGCGAGTCGAGCGGTCCGGTGGCCCCGATCCCGAGGGCGACCAGAGGCAGGTCGCCCGCCGCGTGCAGGCAGGCGCGCACGAGGGCCGCGATGCGTCGCAGGCCGGGTCCCGCGCCCCGCCTCGCATCAAACGACGCCGTGCGGAACGCGCGGATCGCCCCCGCGGCGGTCACTAGGCCGACGCGCACGTTGGTGCCGCCGAGATCGACTCCCGCGACGACCGGCTCGAGCGGTTCGTTCACTCGCTCAGGGTCACCTTGCTCGAGTGGACGAACTCGCCGGGCTCAATCCCGAGCCGCCGGGCCAGGGCCACCGACACGAGCTGGAAGGGCACGACCTCGGTCGCCCGGACGCCCAGGCCGTGGGCGGCCGGGGTGGGGAGCGGGAGCGTCCCGCGCGGAGCAGGGCCGCCGATCCAGGCCACGCGGCTGCCCGCGGCTACCAGCTCCTCGGCGAGGGCGCGGTTGAGCGCGGCCGTGCCCGACGGGCCCTCGAGCATGACCGCCCCGAGGCTCGGTCCGGCAAGTTCGAGCGGGCCGTGGCGGAACTGCCCGGCGCTCATCCCCTCTGCTGGCAGGCGGACCGCCTCTTTCAGGACCAGGGCCCCGGTCCAGGCGGCATGCAGCGCGGCACCCCGGGCGAGCGCCACCACGTGCCGGGGCGCCCCGATCGCTTGCTCGGTCGCGTCGAGGGCGTCCTCCCATCCTGCACCGAGAAGCCTCTCGAGCGCTGCCAGGCCGGAGACCAGCTCGCCTCGTGGGTCCGGCGCTCCGAGGAGCCCATGCGCGAGGAGCAGTGCGGCGACGAGGGAGTTCGTGTAGCTCTTCGTGCTGACGGCCTCCTCGGGGCCGGCGAGTGTCTCCACGAGCACATCGGCAGCGGCTGCCAGGGGACTCGCCGGGTCGTTGGTGACCGCGATGAGCGCCCGAGCTCGTCGTCCGTCTCCGTCCACGAGGGCCTGGATCTCCGCGCTGCATCCCGACTGGGAGGTGAGCCAGAGCAGCGTGTCGGGCCCCAGCAGTCCTGACGCGTGGTGGAGCAGCTCGTCGGCCTCCAGCCACCAGGCCGGCGCGCCGGCGGCCACGAGGGCGAGCCACGCCGGGTAGGTCGCGTAATGAGAGGCTCCCATCCCGCTCAGCACCACGCGCCGAAAGCGGGAGAGCCTGAGCGATCCCACAGCCCGCGCTGGGTCACTCTCGAGGAGCGCGGCGAGGCGGGCCGGCTGATCGCGGATCTCGGCGACGTAGTTCGTCATTCCCAAGGCAAAGGCCTCCCTCAGGGGATGTCGACGCCCGCCACGAGCACCGACAGACCAGCGGCGCGAAGTGGCGTGAGCTGGTCGGCGACGGCAGCGGCATCGGTGATGAGCAGGTCGATCTGTTCGAGCGGTGCGACCCGCGCGAAGGCCACCTTGCCCAGCTTGCTCGCGTCCGCTAGCACCACGCACTCGCGGCTGCTGGCGATGGCGGCCGTCTTCGTTGCCGCGTCATCGAGGTTCCACTCGGTGAGCCCGCTGCGCGCCTCGACCCCCGAGATGGTGAGGAAGCAGCGATCGAAGCGCAGTTGCGCGAGGTGCTCAACGGCGTGTGAACCCACCACCGAATGCTCGCCGGCCCGTACCACCCCGCCGACGATGATCACCCTGGTGTCACGTTCATCGGCGAGGACGCTCGCGATGCGCAGGCTGGGGGTGGCTACCGTGAGGCCGTGCACGCCGCGTAGGCGGCGCGCGAGGGCGAGGGTGGTGGTCCCTGCGTCCAGTATGAGCGTCTGGCCCCCGTGGACTCGTTCGGCTGCCGCTGCCGCGATCTGCTCCTTGGCCTCGACATGAAGCTTGGCCCGTGCCGCGAAAGGCGGCTCGTAGCCGCGAGACAGTACGCTGACCGCGCCCCCTCGCACTCGTTTGACAGCGCCCAAACGATCGAGTTCATCGAGGTCGCGGCGGATCGTCATGGGCGAGACGCCGGCTCGCTGGCTGACTTCCTCTACGCTGACTTCCCCGCGCGTGGCCAGTTGTTCGAGGATCAGTTGGTGCCGCTCGGTGGCGTCCATGGCTGGCCTCCTATCCCTTGGTGCCGGTGAGCGAGATGCCCTGCACGAAGTAGCGCTGGGCAAGTACGAATGCCACCAGCACCGGCAGGCAGAACACGAACGACGCGGCCATCAGGTAGTTGAAGGCGGTGAAGTGCAGGCTCTGGTACTGCTGCAGCCCGAGCGACAGGGTAAAGAGGTTGCCCTTGGTGAGAAAGATGAGCGGGGCCACGAAGGCAGTCCAGCTGGTCAGGAACGAAAAGAGGATGACGGTCACGATGCTGCCCTTCGAGAGCGGCACAACCACATGCCAGAGCAGACGCCAGTCGCCGGCCCCGTCGATCCGCCCGGCGTCGATCAGGTCGCGCGGCAGCCCGAGCATGAACTGGCGCAGCAGGAAGATGGCGAGGCTGGAGGCGAAGTAGGGGGTGATGAACGCGCCCAGGAACGGCGGCACCGCGAGGGGCAGCAACGTGCCCAGCCAGCCCAGGTTCCGGAAGATGAGGTACTGGGGGACCATGACCACCGGAAACGGCAGCATGATGGTCGCCAACACCAGGCGGAAGACCAGGTCCCGTCCCGGCCAGCGCAGGATCGAAAAGGCGTAGGCGGCCGGGACACAGGAGACCAAGGTACCGGCGACCGTGGCGGCCGAGACGAGCGCGCTGTTGAGAAAGTAGGTCCCAAACGGGATGTAGCTCATCGCCTGCGCGTAGTTGCCCCACTGTGGGTGGGCTGGCAGCAGCTCGGGCGGGAAGACGAAGATCTCCCCGTTTCCCTTGAGCGAGCTCGAGACCATCCAGAGCAGGGGCAGCAGGAAGATGACCGAGGTGACCACGAGGGTGACCTGCAGCAACCCGCGACGGGCCCAGTGCCCGAGGTTGCCTCGACGCGCCCCACCCGCACTCCGGAGGGTCCGTGCCACGCCGACCATCAATCCTCCCCCGCGTAGAAGACGAGCCGGCGCTGGAACGCGAAGAAGAGGACCGTGACGGCCAGGGTGGTCAAGAACAGCACCCAGGCCATGGCCGCCGCGTAGCCCATCTTCAGGAAGTCGAAGGCGTTCTCATAGAGGTAGATCGTGTAGTACAGGGTGGAGTTGACCGGCGCGCCGAGGTCCTTCGAGGTGATCACGAAGGCCTGCTCGAAGAACTGCAGGTAGAAGATCACGCCCACCACCACGTTGTAGAAGAGCACCGGGCCGAGCATGGGCAGGGTGATGTGTCGGAAGCGGTCCCAGGCGGAGGCGCCGTCGATCGACGCTGCCTCGTAGAGCTGCTCGGGGACCTCTTTGAGCCCCGCCAAGAACACGATCATGATCTGGCCGATGGAGCCCCAGAGCACGATGAGGAGTTCCGCGAGCTTGGCCCATGAGGGGTCCCCCAGCCACCCGAGCGGCGGCACGTGGAACACCGAGAGGACCGCGTTGAGCAGCCCGTAGTCGGGGTTCAGGATCCAGATCCAGATGATCGCGCCCGCCACCGGCGGTACGATCGCGGGCAGGAAGATGGCCGCTCGGTGCCAGTCGCGGGCGAACACGTCCCGGTTCAGGAGGAGCGCCGTGCCGAGCCCGATCACCACCCCCGCCGGCACCCCGATGAGCGTGATGTAGAGGGTGTTGCCGACCGAGGTCCAAAAGGTCGGGTCGGTCACCAGGTTCTGGTAGTTCTGGGCACCCACCCAGTGGGGCGCCTGGAGCAGGCTGAAGTCCGTGAAGCTCCAGTACACGACCAGGGCGACCGGGATGACGATGAGCCCGAGGAGCCCGATCAGCCAGGGCGTCAGGAAGGGGAGGGCGGCTGCAACCTGGCGGGCCGCCCTCGGCGTTCCTGTTCGCAAGGTCATCGTGAGATCAGCGCGTGTCTAGTGGGCTGCAGCCATCTGCGACTGTAGGTTGTCCAGCGCCGCCTGGGGGGTGGACTTCCCGTACAGCGCCGCCTGCTGCGCCTCGCAGAGCTTGACCCCGTACTCGGTGGAGAAGGGGAGCTGCGGCCACACGTGGGCGTTGGAGGAGTTGGCCTCCTTGATGAAGACCTGGAAGTTCGGGTCGTTCGCCAGCGGGAAGGAGGGCGTCTGCTTGAGCTGCGGCAGGTTCTGGATGAGCTGGGCGAAGGTGGCGGTGACCTGCGGGTTCGTGGTCTCGTACCGAATGAAGTCGAACGCCGCTGCCGCGTGCTTGGAGCCCGCCGGGATCACCTGCGGGTTGGAGTCGATGAAGCTCGTGCCGGTGAGCTGGGGCATCGCCGCGGGCGCCGGGAAGGGCGCGGCGGCGAGGTTCTTGGCGAGATCCGGCACGTTCGACTGGGCGAAGGCGATAGCCCACGGCCCGTCGTACACCATGGCCAGCTTGCCCGACTCGAGTGGATCCTGGGCAGTTAGGTAGGCACCTGCCGACTGTAGGAAATTCGCCATGTTCTGGGCGCCGTACTTCTGGTAGAAGCTGGTCTCCCAGGCGAGAGCGTTGATGTTCTGCGGCAGGTTCGCGGTGACCTTCCCGCTCGACTGGTCGTACCAGCCGCCGCCAAACAGCCAGCCGGTGTCCTCTAGGGTGCACACCTGCCCATTTGACGGGCCCGGGTACTCGGGCAGGAAGCCCAGCTGGGTGATCCGCCCGCTGGCATCTTGTTTGGTGAGCTTGTAGGCGTCCTGGGTGAGCTCTTCAATCGTCTTGGGAGGACTCTTAGGATCCAGCCCCGCCGCCGCGAACAGCGCCTTGTTGTAGACGAGCCCGACGTTGAAGTCCATGAAGGGGAGCCCGTAGATCTTGCCGTTCACCGTCATGGCCTGCAGCGCGGCCGGCACGTACACGCTGGTGTCGATCCCTGACTGGGTGATCAGCGAATCGAGCGGCATGAGCGCCCCCTTCGAGGCCCACTCGCCGAGGGGTAGGGACGAAACCAGGTCGATGATGTCGGGCGGGTTGCCGCCGCTGATGGCGGTCAGGATCTTCGAGTCGTCGGTGACCGGCACCTCGTCGATCGTGACGTTGGGGTGGAGCGCCTCATAGTCCTGGATGATCTGCTTGAGCGCTGCCTCCTCGTGCCCGCCGCCCCACTGCTGCCACATCGTGAGGTGGACCGGGGCGGACGCGGCGGCCGACCCGGCCGGCGCTGGCGCCGAGGCTGCAGATCCCTCGCTGGGCGCGCTCGTCGCGCTGCCCGAACAGGCCGCCAGGGCCAGGGTTGCGGCGGCCAGAATGGTTGGCCATGCCCGTCGCGGTCGCTGCATGGATGCCCCTCCAGTGGGTTCCCGCGTCCTCGGCCCCGAGGCGCGGACTGCGCAATGTCACGTCTATGATTCACTGGAACCATATGTGATCACAGAACGTGTTCGAACAACTGCGTATATTGTGCGCTCGCGAGTCAAGCGGGTGAATGCTGTTGCCGGGATGCGACCGAGGCCAGACCCACCGAAGCGTGCCGCATCGGTGTCAGGGATCCCGGGCCGCGGGCACGGCGGCCCACGGCCGAGCCTCGGGCTGGTCAGACGGCGCCCACCCGGTTGCGGCCGGCCCGCTTGGCCATGATGAGCCCGACATCGGCCGCTATGATGAGCGCCTCGGGCCGCACGTCGGGGCCTTCGGGGACCGCGCAGCCAGCGGACACCGTGACCGACACACGCTCCCCGGCGATCGGCTCGATCGGGGTGGCCGCGAGCGCCCGCCGGACCGGCTCGGCGATCGCGCAGGCCGCCGCCCGGGTGGCCCCTGGCAGCACCGCCACGAACTCCTCGCCGCCGTAGCGTGCGAGGAGTTCGGAACTGCGGAAGCGTCGGGCAAGGAGCGCCCCGAAGGTACGCAGCACCTGATCGCCGGCTGGGTCCCCATCGTGCATAGGCTCGATGGCGTGGTGCCGGCCGATCTCGTGGGGCTCGTCGTGCCGGACCGCCGGAACGGGGACTTCGTGGTCCGGGCGGAGCAGGGCAGCGCCGGATCGGTGGGCCACGTCACTCGGCCTGGCGAGAGCCTCTCGGGGCGAGGCATCAGGGAGCGGGCCCGGGTGCAGGTCGCCGACTACGCGGGCGAGGCCTTCCCGCCGGCCGTCGCCGCGCACAATGCGGCGCGCCGCTATGCCTGGGCCCTGGGGCTCCCGCTGCTGCGCGACGGCGAGCCGATCGGGGCGCTCGCGCTGGCCCGGGTGGATGCGGAGCAGCCGTTCCGCGAGCTCGAGCTCGAGCTCGAAGCGCTCTCGCTGCTGGCCAACGAGGCGACCCTGGCCATCGCCGCCGCCTGGCTCCACGGCGAGGTGGCGGAGCTCGCCATCCGCGACGGGCTGACCGGACTCCACAACCGCCGCTACTTCGACGAGGCGCTCGCCCAACTTGCTGCCGCCCGGGCGCGCGTGGCGGAAGCCGAACGAGCGCCCCTCGCCGCGATCATGTTCGATCTCGATGCGTTCGGGGCGTTCAACAACCGCTATGGGGCCATGGTGTTGAGGCGCGCTTCGACCGGCATGCGTTGACGGCCTCCGGAGCCGTCGGTAGACTCTGGCTGCTCCGCCGAGCGGGAGTAACTCAGTTGGCAGAGTGCTTGCTTCCCAAGCAAGATGTCGCGGGTTCGAATCCCGTCTCCCGCTCCATTCCCTCTGGCACGACCCCAGCAGCACGTCGCGGCGGCCGCCAGCGTTGCGCACCGGGTTTCCGGTGCTCCGCAGCCCGCAGCCGGACTCCGCGGCCCGCGCCCCGGTGATGCCCGAGCTCCTCCCCTTCGACCACGACACGCCCTGCCCCGCGTGCGGGATCCAGCTCCAGGTCGAGCGGCTCTGCCGCGAGGCGCACCCGGTCCCCGGGGAAGCCCCGACGGAGCCCTGGCCCGAGCACCTGCATCTCCGCTGCCCCGGCTGCGCCTGGGCCGGAGTCATGGCGACGGCCGGGAACCCTGAGGCGCGAGCGGATCACTCGGGCGGCGGAGGCGCGACCCCCGGCCGAGCCACGGTCCAGGCCACACCGCGGCCCCAGGCCGAGCCGCGCCGCGGCGGGCCGTTGGCGATGGATCGTCGGCCCTCGCCAGACCAGACGCCCGGCCCCTTCCCGACCGCGCTGACGGACGGCTACCGACGCTTCCGCGCCAACCGCTTCGCCGCGGATGCGGAACGCTATCGCCGTCTGGCAGAAGAGGGCCAGCGACCATCGGCGATGGTGATCGCGTGTTCCGACTCACGGTCGGCACCGGAGACGATCTGCGATGCCGGGCCGGACGAGCTCTTCGTCGTCCGCAACGTTGCGGCGCTCGTGCCGCCGTGCGCTC
>JAJYNP010000089.1 GCA_021786265.1 Chloroflexota bacterium | reverse complement strand
AGACGCCGGGTGAACGCGCCCAGCTCGCGACCCAGCTCGACCGGCCGCCCCGGGCCGTCCCCCTTCCAGAACGGGACCTTCCCCGGCTGCCCCGGGGCGGGTGCCACCAGCACGCGGTCGTGGGTGATCTGCGTGACCCGCCAGGCGCTGGCGCCCAGGAGGATCACTTCGCCAGCCCGCGTCTCGTAGACCATCTCCTCGTCCAGCTCACCGACCCGGCGGCCGGAACGGGCCCTGCCGCCGTCCCGGGCCGTCGAGCGCTCCACGCGCGCCGCCTCGCGACCGTGCAGCGTGCCGCCGTCCACGAAGGGTGCCCCGTCGTCGAGGTAGACCCCATACAGGCCTCGATCGGGGATCGTGCCGCCCGACAGCACCGCCACCGTCCGGCTCTCGGCACGACCCCGCACCGTGCCCGCCACGCGGTCCCAGGCGATGCGGGGCCGCAGCTCCGCGAACTCGTCCGACGGATACTGCCCGGCCAGCATGCCCAGCACGCTCTCGAAGCTGGGACGCCCCAGCGTCGCGAAGTTCTCGGCACGACGCACGAGCGCGTACAGGTCGTCCACGGCCCACGTCCCGTCGACCGCCGCGGCGACGACCTGCTGGGCCAGCACGTCGAGCGGGTTGCGCGGCACGACGGTCGACTCGATCGCTCCCTCGTGCATGGCCCGGGTCACGACGGCACACTCGAGGAGATCGCCACGGTACTTGGGGAAGATCACGCCGCGCGACGGCTCGTCGATCCGGTGTCCAGCCCGACCGATCCGCTGGAGCCCCCGCGCGACCGACCCGGGCGACTCGACCTGGATCACGAGGTCGACCGACCCCATGTCGATCCCGAGCTCGAGGGAGCTGGTGGCGACGATGCCGGCAAGCCGGCCTTCCTTCAGGGCCTCCTCGACGAGCACCCGCTGTTCTCGCGCCAGCGAGCCGTGATGCGCCAGCACGAGTTCCTCGCCGGCCAGCTCGTTGACGCGCCGCGCCAGACGCTCGGCCAGCCCGCGGCTGTTGACGAAGACGATGGTGCTGCGGTGCCGCCGGATCAGCTCCACGATGCGCGGGTGGATGGCGGGCCAGATACTGAAGCGCTCGGGCGGTCCCGCGGCCGGGCCACCTGCCGCCTCCGAGAGCGGAATGGCCTCCCCGAGCCGCGACATGTCCTCGACCGGCACTACCACCTGCAGCTCGAGCGGTTTGCGGGCGCCCGTGTCGACGATCGTCACGGGACGGAGCGGTGCGGGCGTGGAGCCGGGGTCCGTCGCGGCCAGCCCGACGACCGTGGGCGCGACACCGGGATCGTCGCCACCGGCGCCGGGCGCCGCCATGCGGCCGCCCAGATAGGCCGCGACCGCCTCCAGGGGTCGCTGGGTGGCGGAGAGGCCGATCCGCTGCGGAGGCCGCTCGGCGAGCACCTCGAGGCGCTCGAGCGAGAGCGCCAGGTGCGCGCCTCGCTTGGTGGGCGCGAGTGCGTGGATCTCGTCCACGATCACCCACCGGACGGAGCGGAGCGCCTCCCGGGCGCGGGACGTGAGGAGCAGGTAGAGCGACTCGGGCGTGGTGACGAGCACGTCGGGAGGGCGCCTGCCGAACGCCCGGCGTTCCTCTGCCGGCGTGTCGCCGGTGCGCATCGCGACCCGGATGTCGGCGGGAACCTCGCCTCGTGCCTCGGCCGCCAGACGGATGCCCGCCAGCGGCGCGCGCAGGTTCCGCTCCACGTCGTGGACGAGCGCCTTGAGCGGCGAGACGTACAGCACCCGCAGCCGGCGCAGGGGCTCGACCGGCGCCGGGTCCCCGGCCAGGCGATCGATGCACCACAGGAACGCCGCCAGCGTCTTGCCGGAGCCGGTGGGCGCGCAGACCAGGACGTGCTCGCCCCGGGCGATCGCCGGCCACGCCCCCGCCTGGGCCGGCGTGGGCGACGCGAACGCCGCCCGGAACCAGTCGCGCATCGCCGGCGTGAAGTCACCGAGGGGATCGTTCGACGCGAGCGGGGCGCGCACGGGACGCTGAGCTCCAGGCACGGGACACGAGTATAGGCACGGCACCGGACGTCGCCAGGCTACCGCCGGGCAGCCACGTATGACTCCTGCGGACGCACCACCAGGACGGGGACGCGCGAGTGGCGTACGACGTACTCGGAGACACTGCCCAGGAGGAGCCGCCCGATCACGCTCCGCCCGTGCGTGCCCACCACGACCAGGTCCGCGGATTCCGCCTCCGCTGCGGCCACGATCGCCTCGCCGGGCTGACCCTCCCAGGTCAGGTACGTGGCCACCACGCCACTGCGGCGCGCATCGTCGACGATGGCGCGCGCGATGGCCTCGGCCTCCTCGCGCGCGGTGAAGACCGTGCCGGGAAACATCGAGCTCGCCGCGGTCAACTCGGCCACGTTGACCACGTTGATCACGATCAGGCGAGCACCGAGGCGCAGCGCGAGATCGATGGCTTCGTCGCTGGCGGCCGCCGACGCTGGCGAGCCGTCGGTGGCAGCGAGGATCGTCTCGATCTTCGGCATGGCGCCTCCTCTCCTGCAGCGAGCGTGCCTCGCGTCCGTCGAACGCTGCGTCTGCCGGACGGCCCGAAGGCGTCGGTCAGGCGGCCCCCTCCCCCGGGACCCCCGGTCCCACCTCCCCGCCCCGTCGAGGCGGCCCATCCGGCACGGTCGCGCAGGCCCGCCAGGTGCCAGGCAGGGATACCGGATACGGATGCCGGTCAGGCGGCGAGCGCGCGCAGCTGTCCGGCCAGGTTGGGGCCCGCGATCCGCTTGAGCAGCGTGGCGCCGATCCCGCACTGCCTGGCGGCCAGCCGCTCCTGCTGCCCCCAGTACGACGACAGCACCGCGATCCGGTTGTGGTCCAGGGGCTCGGAGACCGCGCGCACCACGGAGCGCCATCCGGCGGCCAGGTCGCCGTCCACCAGCGCCACGTCGATCGCGATGCTCCGCACCGCCGCGGCGGCCTCGGCCGCATTGGCCGCGCGCGCTACGATGTCGAAACCATGGCGAGACAGGTACTCGGTGAGGGCGTCTCCGGCGGCGCGATGGTCGCTCACGAGGAGCAACCGCACCCGGCGATCGTCACGGGATTCCATGCGCGAAGCCTGACGACGGGGGAGAATCGGGGCGAAGCGACGAAGAGGCCGAAGAACCGGGCCGTTCGGCCCTACGCACATGTCAGCGACGTAACGATTCTATGCGATAAGGCGAACGCCGCAGGGGACGCGCGGCGTTCGCCTCCTTGATTCCACGCGGCCGCCGAGAGGGGGTCCGGATGGCATCGTCGACGACGAAGAGTTCGAGTCCCGCTGGCCCCGTCGCCGCCCGGCTGGTCCCGGCGGAGCGGCTGCGGCGCCGCTGCGATCCCGCCTCGTTCCACTTCACGTCCACCGCCGAGGTGGCACCCCTCGACGGGACCGTCGGTCAGCCCAGGGCGGTCAGCGCGATCTCGTTCGCGCTCGACATCGAGGATCCCGGGTACAACCTGTTCGTGCTCGGCCCGACGGGCACCGGTCGCCGCACGACGCTGCACGCATACCTGGACCGCGCCGCCCGCATCCGGCCGTCCCCGCGCGACTGGGTCTACCTCTTCGACATGGCCAACCCGCGCCGCCCCATCGCCGTCTCGTTCCCGGCCGGAGGCGCGGCGCCGTTCGCGCGGGACGTGGCCCGGTTCGTGGCCGATGCCGGTCGCGAGATCGCCCGCGCGTTCGAGAGCGACGAGTATCGGCGGCGGGCACGGGTGGTCGCATCCGAGGTGGACGAACGCCGCCAGGCGACGCTCGCGGCGTTCCGCGCGGAGGCCGCGACCCTGGGGCTGGGGCTCGAGTTCACGCCGGCCGGCATCCTGACCCTGCCGGTCCGCGAGGGGCGGCCCATCCACCCCGACGAGTTCGAGCGCCTGTCGCCCGAGGAACGCGAGGCCTACCGCCAGCACGGCCGCGCGATCGAGGAGCGGCTGCCGGACGTCCTCGGGCGCCTGCGTGCGCTCGAGCGGGACGCGCGTGAACGGGTCGCCGCGCTCGATCGCGAGGTCGCGGTGTTCGCCATCGGCCACCTGCTCGACGAGCTGCGTGCGCACCACGGAGGGGTCGATCGAGTCGACGCCTGGTTCGATGCCCTGCGCGACGACATGCTCGAGCATCTCGACCTGTTCCGTCCCACCCCCGAACCGGACGGCGGCGACCAGACCGACCGGATCGTCCAGGAGGCTCGACAGGCCAGGGAGGCCATCCTGGGCCGGTATGCCGTCAACGTGCTGGTGACGCACCAGCCGGGCGCACCGGCCCCCGTCGTCGACGAGCCCAGCCCCACGTACTACAACCTGTTCGGGCGCATCGAGTACACCACCCTGATGGGCATGGCCACCACCGACCACCGGAACATCCGGCCCGGGGCCCTGCACCGCGCGAACGGCGGGTTCCTGGTCCTGCGGGTTGCCGACCTGCTCGCCGACCCGCTTGCCTGGGAACGGCTGAAGGAGACGCTGCGGACGGCCCAGGCTCGAGTCGAGAACATCGGCGCGCAGTACGTGCTCTTCCCCACGGCCACGCTGGACCCCGAGCCGATCCCCGTCAACCTCAAGGTGGTCCTGGTGGGGCCCGCCTCGCTCTACCAGGCCCTGTACCTCGTCGACGAGGAGTTCCGCACGCTGTTCAAGGTCCGGGCCGAGTTCGACGTCGAGATGCCCTGGGGCGACGGCGAGGCGACGCTCTACGCGTCGTTCATCGCGGGTCACGTGGAGGGCGCGGGCCTCCGCCACTTTGCGCCGGAGGCCGTGGCACGAGTGGTCGAGCGCAGCGCGCGGATCGCCGAGCACCAGGAGCGGCTCTCGACACGATTCTCCGAGATCGTCGACGTCGTCACGGAGGCGAGCTACTGGGCGGGAGAGGCCGGCCACGACCTTGTGCTGGGCGACGACGTGGACCGCGCAGTCCGGTCGCGGGCGGACCGGGCAGGCCTCGCGGAGGACCGGCTCCGGCGTCTCATGGCGGAAGGGACGCTCCGTATCGAGACCATCGGGGCGACCGTCGGCCAGGTCAACGGCCTGGCCGTGCTCAGCACCGGCGACCATGGGTTCGGGCAGCCCATCCGCATTACCGCCACGACCGGCGTCGGGCACGGTGAGGTCGTTCACGTCGATCGCGAGACGGACATGAGCGGGCGCGTTCACTCGAAGGGCTTCCTGATCGCCTCGGCGTTCCTGTCCGAGCGCTACGGCCGGGACCGTCCCCTGTCGATCCGCGCGTCGGTCGCTGTCGAACAGTCGTACGAGGCGATCGAGGGCGACTCCGCGTCGCTGGCGGAGATCTGCGCGCTGCTGTCGAGCCTGGCCGGGGTCCCGATTCGGCAGGGGATCGCGGTGACCGGCTCGATGGACCAGCACGGGGCGGCCCAGCCGGTCGGCGGTGTCAACGAAAAGATCGAGGGGTTCTTCCACGCCTGCCGGATCGGCGGGCTCACGGGTGACCAGGGGGTGATCCTGCCGGAGACGAACATCCGCAACTGCATGCTCGACGAGGAGGTGCTCGAGGCGGTGCGGAACGGCACGTTCCACGTATGGGCGGTGGGCAACGTGGACGAGGCGCTCGAGCTGCTGACGGGCCTGCCGGCGGGGCGTCGCGGTCGCGGCGGGCGCTACACCGAGGGCAGCCTGCATCGCCTGGTGGACGATCGGATCGCGTTCCTGGTCGAACAGGCGCGGCTCTTCGCGCCGCCCCCCTCGGCCTGACCGGCCCCCCGCCGCGGCGGGGCCGCAGCGGGCCGCCGCCGCGCGCGCAGCCGGACGCCTAGACGAAGCGGTGCCGGCGGGCCATGCAGTCCAGTTCGTCCCGGAAGTCGGGATGCGCGATGGCCGTCAATACGCGGGCTCGCTCGGCGATGCTCCGGCCGTGGAGTTCCGCGACCCCCCATTCGGTGACGATCGTCTGGACGTGAGCGCGCGTGGTCACCACCCCGGCGCCTTCCTTCAGGGTGCACACGATGCGCGACGTCTTCCCGTCCGACGTGGTGGAGGGCAGGGCGATGATCGCCCGTCCCTCCTCCGCCAGCGCCGCCCCCCGGATGAAGTCCATCTGGCCTCCCACGCCGCTGTAGAGCCGCCAGCCGATCGAGTCGGCGCACACCTGGCCGGTCAGGTCGACCTCGAGCGCCGAGTTGATCGCGCACATGCGCCGGAACCGCCGGATGACCGCGGTGTCGTTCGTGTACTCGACCTCCCGCATCTCCACCATGGGGTTGTCGTTCACGAAGTCGTAGAGGCGCTGCGTCCCCATCACGAACGTGGCCACCAGCTTGCCGCGGTCGAGCTCTTTGCGCGCACCCGTGATGACCCCCGCCTCGACCAGGTCGACCACCCCGTCGGTGAACATCTCGGTGTGGACGCCCAGGTCCCGCTTGTCGCGGAGGGCCATCCCGACGGCACTGGGGATCGCCCCGATCCCCATCTGCAG
Organism: Chloroflexota bacterium; assembly: GCA_021786265.1. The sequence continues at coordinate 40,907 of JAJYNP010000089.1, read as the reverse complement.
CGTGGCGCCGTCCGGGATCAGGTCGGCCACGTAACCGGCGATCCTGCGCTCGATCTCGCCGGGCATCCCGGTGTCGTGCACGTAGGGCGGCCGGTGGACCTCGATCGCACGGTCGATCTCGGACTGGTGCAGGAAGCTGCTCCCGAGCGTGCGCGGCATGGCGGAGTTGACCTGCGCGATGACCGCCCTCGCGGCCCGCACGGCCGCGAGGGTCGCATCCACGGACGTGCCCAGCGAGCAGAAGCCGTGGGCGTCCGGCGGCGTCACGTTGATGAACGCCGCGTCGAGCGGCATCAGCCCGCGAGTGAACAGCCGCGGCACGTCGGACAGGAAGACCGGGACGTACTCGGCGCGTCCCTCGCTCACCGCCCGGCGCGCGTTCGGGCCGATGAACAGGGCCCGGTGCAGGAAGTGCCCCTCCATCTCGGGGGCGAGGTGAGGGGCGGGACCCTCGGCATGCAGGTGGACGATCTTCACGCCCTCGAGCTCCGGCGCGCGGGCCACCAGGGCGTCGAGCAGCTCACTGGGCGTGGCCGCTTCCGCCTGGACGAAGATCTGGTCGCCGGACCGGATCCCGGCCACGGCTTCCGCGGGTGTCACGATGCGCATGGCGCGAGCGTATGCCCGGTGGCGCCCCCGGTAACGGTCCAAACCGCGCCGCGGCGATGGGCCGTAGGGCTCATGCCCCGCCCCGGGCGCACCCGGTCGCTCGCGGTGCCGGGCTACTCGGCCCCGGGCAGGCGGTGGCGCGCGACGAAGGCGGCCGCCTGAGAGCGCCGCTGGAGGTTCAGCTTGGCCAGAATCGAGCTCACGTAGTTCTTGACGGTCTTGTCGGACAGGAAGATCTCCGCCGCGATCTCCTTGTTGGTCTTCCCTTCGGCGATCAGCAGCAGGATCTTCTGCTCCTGGCGCGTGAGCTGGGCCAGTTCGTCCGTGTACGTACCGCTCGCGATGCGGCGCACCCGGTCGAGGACCTTCTCGGTCACGGCCGGGTCGAGCAGTGACTCGCCGCGACCCACCGCCTCGAGCGCGGCGACCAGGTCCCGCCCCCGGATCTGCTTCAGCAGGTAGCCGCTGGCACCCGCCACGATGGAGGCGAAGACAGCCTCCTCGTCGGGATAGCTCGTGAGGATCACCACCCGCGTCTGCGGCTGCTCGGAGCGGATCTCACGGCACGCCTCGATTCCCGATCCGTCAGGGAGCCGGACGTCCATCACGATGAGGTCGGGTTGATACTTGTGCGCCGCCTCGATGGCCTCCGCCACGGTCCCGGCCTGCGCGACGACCTGGAACCCTTCCCGCCGCTCGAGCAGTGAGACCAGCCCCTGCCGCACGACCTCGTGATCGTCCACCACCAGCAGTCGCAGCGGCCTGCTGGCCGGTCCCTCTGTCACGGTCTTCCTCCGATCGCTCTCACGCCGCGCCGGACGCGGCTCCCCCGAGTGGCACCCGGACCGCCACCCGGGTCCCGCGCCCCACGGCACTCTCAACCAGGAGCTCGCCGCCGAGCTCGGCCGCGCGCGTTCGCATGTTACCGAGGCCCATGTGACCCGGCCCGCGTCGAGCGGTCGGGTCGAATCCGACGCCATCATCGACGATGGCGAGCTCGAGCGCACGCTCGTTCGCCGCGAGCCGGATCTCCGCGTGGGTCGCACGGGCGTGCCGGGCCACGTTGCTGAGCGCTTCCCGGGTGAGGTGCAGCATCTGCATCGTGTCGTCGGCGGGCATCTCGAAGTCGGCCGGCCCATTCACCTCCAGCGCGATGTCGATCATGGTGTTGACGCGGAACTCCTCGGCCATCGCTGCCAGCGCCTCGACCAGCCCCGCCTGGTCCAGCGGTTCGGGCCGAAGGCCGAAGATGAAGTTCCGGATGTCGCGGATGGTCAGGTTGATCGACTCGATGGCGTGCTCGATCTTCTCGGATGCACCCTCGGGATCCTCCGGCACCACCTCGAGGGCGTCGTCGAGCATGAGCCCGACCGCGTAGATGCTCTGGATCACGCCGTCGTGCAGGTCGCGCCCGATGCGCTGGCGCTCCTCGAGGATCGCCAGGCGCTGCTCCTGCTCGTGGAGCCGGGCGTTCTCCATGGCGATCCCGGCGTGAGCGGCGAACAGCTCGACGAGCCGCTGGTCCTTGTCCGTAAACGGCGCGCCGTCCTCCTTATCGGTCAGGTACAGGTTCCCGAGCACGCGTCCCCGCACTGAGATGGGCACGCCGAGCAGCGAGCGCATCGATGGATGATTGGGGGGGAAGCCCGCGCTTCGAGGGTGACTCGAGATGTCGGGCACCCGGATCGCGCGGCCCTCCTCGATGATCAGGCCGAGGAGGCCATGCCCGCGCGGCGGCGGTCCGATCCGCTCGCGCTCCGCGCGGCTCAGGCCGCTCGTGATGAACGGGTCGATCTGGCGTTGCTCATTGACGACACCGAGGGCGGCGTACCTGGCTCCGACCAGCCGCCGGACGTTGTCCACGATCTGCTGCAGCACCCGCTCCGCCGACAGGACGCCGGCGATCCCGCGCGTCGCCTCGTCGAGCGCCGCGAGCTCGTCCTCGCCCGCCCGCGCTCTGGCGACCGCACGTGCCCGCGACGCGGCGAGCTCCAGGATCCTCGCGGCCGCGGTCGCCGCGTCACGCCGCCCATCCACGATCACCTCGCCGAGTTCCCCCGACCCGTCGGCGGACTGCAGCACACGGCGTTCGAGCCCGGGCACGCGGTCCCGTGAAGGCAGGCGGCGCAGCGAGCCGGTCCCCAGCTCGACCGCGGGCAACGGCGGCCGCAGCACGAGTCGCAGCCCGGCGAGGCCGTGCACCTCGGCGTACGCACCGAGCTCGCTCGACAGGCGCCGGCGCTCGGGCGGTGTCGGCGTCCTCAGCCATGTGCCCATGGCATCGACCAGGCCGGCGAGCGCCGCGTCCGCGGTCGGCACGCGGTCGGCCCGGGATCTCCGGCTTCCTCGCGCCCGGGCGTCGGATCCCCGGCCGGCGGGCGCCACGGGCGCCACTCCGGCAACGGACGCCCCGGCCGGCGCTGGCGTCGGAGGCGACGAGGCCTGGTCCCCGGCATCTGCCGCGTCCAGCGCGGCCAGCGCGGCGCGGGTCACGGCCGTCGCTCCCAGCCGGTCGCGGCCGCCGCCCGCGTGAAGCCGTCCGCCGGCGCCGCGCCGCGATCCAGCTCCGCGGCGAAGCGCCCGATCATCCAGGCAAAGGCGCCGCCATCCTCGTCGGGGGCCTCGAGGACGGTGGCGACGCCGGCGAGACGGTCGCTGGGCGACGCACCGTGCGGCACCACGGCTACGACCTGGGCACCGCGGAACACAGCGGCATCGACCGCCACGGCCTCGGCAGCCGGGCCCAGCTGCTCCGCCAGCAGCAGGACGGTGAACTCCAGGAGATAGTCGAGCCCGAGCTGCACGTCGCCCTCGTCCAGTGGCGGCAGGGGGCTGCCGTCGCCCCCGTCACCGTCGGGCGCCCGCGAAGCCGGCGCGCGGAGCAGTGCGGCATGGCCGACGCCGGCGCGGGCGAGCTCGAGCACCACCGCGTCGCCCGCCGCATCGTCCACGATCGAGCCCACGAGTTCGACAGAGGCGCCCGCCGCGACGGCCGCGCGCGCGATCGCCACGCACAGGCCGCCCGGGACCACGGTCGCCGGAGCACCCATGAACGGAGGCCGTGCCGCGAGCGGCCGGCCGAGCACTACGATCATCCGCCGAGCAGCGTACCGGGCCTGCCACGGCGCGGCAAGTCGCGGGCACATGACGGCGACGCCGGCGCACGATGGGCGGCACCGGCCGCCGAGACGAGGCGGGTCCGTGGCCCATCCGGGTCAGCGGCGCGCCGAGTCCGTGGCCCGCTCCGGGACGGCAGCCCGTCCGGGTGTGGAGTCCGCCCGGGTCAGTGGCCCGGCGATCCGTCCGGCACGGCACTCGCGCCGGCGTCGCCCGGTGATGCCGATGCGTCGGGCGGTTCTCCGGACGGTTCCACGGTGGACCCCGGGGACGGGGACCCTCCCGGCTCGCGTGACGCCTGCGGCGTCTCGGCAGGCTCCGGGCGCCCTAGCGTGGGCGTCGGGGCAGGCGCCGGGCCGGACACGGTCCCACCGGGTGCCTCTTCGGGGCGCACAGTCGCACGCGCCGAGGGTGAGGGCGAGGACGAGGGTGCCCGCGAGGGCGACGGCTCTTCCGGGGCCTCGCTCGGCGCGGCCATCGGCGTGCCGACCACCGCTGGCGCCGCGGGGCTGGACCGCGGTGCCGAGAGCGCCGCCAGGATGGCACCTGCCCCTCCGGCGGCGAGGGTGCCCCCGGCCACGACGAGGAGTGCGATCACGAGCACCAGTGCCACCGCCTCCGCGCGGATCGCGAGTGCGACCGGACGTCCAACGCCCATCGCCACGCGGAGAAGGTCTGCCAGCGCGGCGGGGAGCGCGGACCAGCGGGACGGTGCGGCAGCGTCCAGCACCCGCCGCACCGGCGATGGCGGTGCTTCGGCGCCCACGGCCGTCAGGATCCTGTCCGTCAGCGCTTCCGGGACGGCCGGTGTCGCGGCAGCCGCGTACCGGTCGAGCACCGATGCCACGGCGCGCAGCCCGGCATCGTCGAGTTCGTCGACATCGGGGCGCGGACCGTCGCGCGTCACGCGGCCACCTCCACCCCCAGCCGGTCGCGTAGCCGCTCGAGCCCCCGGTGCAGGTAGGACTTGACCGTCCCGATCGGGCGACCCGTGGTCTGCGCGATCTCGACCAGCGACAGGTCAGCGAAGAAGCGCAGCGCGACGATCTCGCGGTACGGTTCCGGCAGCCCCGCCACCGCAGCGCGGACCAGGCGCCCGCGTTCCGCGTCGAGCGCGTCCCCGAGCGGGTCGCCGGTGCCCGACGCGAGGCTTCCGGCCGGCTCTGCGTCGATGGGGACGGCCTCGCGCCGGCGCGTGGCCGCGCGGAGGGCGTGCCGCACGGCGATGCGCGCCAGCCACGCAGACAGCGTGCCCTCGCCGCGGAACGTTCCCAGCGCCCGATAGGCTGTCACGAAGCTCTCCTGGGCCGCGTCCTCGGCGTCGTGCAGGCGCCCCAGGATGCGGTAGCAGGCATGGAAGACGGCCGCCGTCTCGCGCTCGACGATCTGCTCGAACGCGTGCTGATCGCCACGGATGGCGGCCTCGACGAGGGCGCGATCGTCCACGCCACCGATGGTAGCGGACCTTCCCCCCTAGTCGCCGCCCTGACCCCCGGAGCCGTCGCCGCTCGAGGGCGCGCTCGTGGGCGACGTGCCGCCCCGGTCCTCCTGCCCGCCCGAGGTTCCGCCAGGCGTCGCCTGGGTGCCACTGTCGCCGCCTTCGGGACGCTCGGTGGCGTCAGGAGTGTCGGTGGGATCGGGCGTCTCCGTCGGGTCGGGCGTCTCGGCCGCCCGTGGCGTCTCGGTGGGATCGGGCGTATCGGTCGGATCCGGTGTCTCGGTCGCCCGTGGCGTCTCGGTGGGATCGGGCGTCTCCGTCGGGTCGGGCGTCTGGGTCGCCACCCCGGCCAATCGGAGGCGGAGGGTGGAACCCGCGCCGGGGCCCGTCGGCGCGTCCCCGGGGAGCGAAAGCGTCGTCGCCGGCCTGGGAGCCACCACGGTCTGGGCCGCGAATGCGGCGCCGCCGACCACCAGGACGGCGGCGGTCGCGACCGCGGCGCCGCGAATGATCCGGAGTCCATCGGGCAGATGCATGGGATTGGCCCTCACCTGAGCTGATCCTCGCCTGGATGCCGCGTCGCGCGGCCCTGATCGGTGCCGGCCGCCTGGGGCGGTCCCGCACATACCTCTTGAGGCACGGGGCGCGACAAAGGTTGCAGGCGCCCACCGGGCGTGGCGGTCAGGCCTGCTCGCGGCGAGGGAGGAGCACCGTTCCGTGCAGCGACCGCAGCTCGGGGCATGCCAGCACCGCTGCGCCACCGCAGACCGCGGCGACCCCGGCCCCCACGACCAGGGTGGTCGGGGCGCCGACCAGCTGGGCGAGCGTGCCAGCGCCGAGGCTACCGATCGGCATCACCCCGAACGACGTCAGGACGTACAGGCTCAGGATTCGTCCGCGCAGCCGGCCCGGCGACAGCAGCTGCACCAGGGTGTTGGCGCTGGTGAAGTACCAGACCTGCGCCGCCCCTGTGACCGCGAGGGCCATGCACGAAAGCGCGGTCGATCTGGACAGCGCGAACGCCACGACACCCAGCCCCATCACCGCGAGCCCGCCGAGCATGAGCCGCCCATCGCCGCCACCCGGTCGCAGGACCGCCACGGCAAGCGCTCCCAGCAGCGCCCCGGTCCCCATGGCCGCGGTGAGCAGGCCGAGTCCCGGCGCTCCGATGGACAGCACGTCGCGGGCGAACACAGGCAGCAGCGTCAGGTACGGCAGCAGGAAGATGGTCGGCACCGCTGCAAGCACCAGCAGGTAGAGCAGCTCCCGCTGCCGCCGCACGTAGTCCAGCCCGTCCACCAGGTGCCCCCACACGCTCTGCTCGACGCGGTCGAGCGCCGCGTCGGGCGGCATCCGGATCGTCGTCAGCACGTAGACGACGGCGCCGAAGCTCACGGCGTTGAGCCAGAAGCTCGTCGCCTCCCCCACGAGTCCCACCAGCACCCCGGCGACGACGGGCCCGATGACACGACTCAGGTTGAACTGGGCGCTGTTCAGCGCGATCGCGTTCCCTACCGCTTCCCGGCCCACCAGGGCGGGCACGATGGCCTGGAAGGCCGGGCTTCCGAGGGCCTGGGCGGTGCCCGCCAGCAGCGCGAGCAGCGCGATCTGCCAGAACGCGATCACGTGGGCCATGGTCAGGGTCGCGAGCAGGGCGGCGAAGAGGCCCTGCGCGATCTGGCTGCCCGAGAGCAACTTCCGCCGGTCGACCCGGTCGGCCAGCACGCCCGCGTACAGCGACAGGAGCAGGACCGGCGCGGTGGAGGCCGCGGACACCACTCCCAGCAGGGCGGGCGAGTTCGTGATCGCGAGCACGAGCCACCCCAGGGCGGTGCTCTGCATCCAGGACCCGACGTTGGAGACGAAGACGCCGACCAGAAAGCGCCGATAGTCCGGCGACCGAAGCGCCGGCAGACGGGCTGCCGTCTACGCCTCCGGGCGGTGCTGCGCGGGCGGCTGCCCGTTGGCTCCCGCCCCGGAGTCGACCGCGGCCCCCGGCAGGAGCGGGTCGCGCACGATCTCGACCGGGCCGAACATCTCGCGGAGGCCCGGCTCGATGCGCGCCGCGTCGCCCACCAGCACCACGCTCGCGTCGGCAACGCGTACGTGGGCGGCGGCCGCGAGGACCTCCTCACCGGTCACCGCCGCGACGGCCGGTCGGTAGCGGTCCAGCTCGTCGTCCGGCAGACCGAGCGAGACGAGCCCCGCGATCGCGGCCACGACCTGCGACGCGGATTCGAATCGCAGCGGGAAGACGCCGATCAGGAAATCGCGGGCCGCGTCGAGCTCCTGCGGGGTCGGCGGCTCGGCCGGCATGCGGGCGAGCACATCGAGCGCGTCGCGAACGGCGGGCACCGTGACCTCCGTCTGCACCGCCATCCGCACGGCGAACGGGCCGGGGACGCGGCGAAGATCGAAGCCGGCGTGCACCCCGTACGTGTAGCCGCGCTCCTCCCGGAGCAGCCGCTGCAGGCGGGAGTCGAACAGGCCACCCAGGATCGCGCTCATCACCACGACCGCGTGGTAGTCGGGGATCCGCCTGGCCAGCCCCACGTGGCCGATCCTGACCTCAGCCTGCGGCGAGCCCGGCCGGTCGACGATCACCATCCGGCGGCCCGCCGGATGGGGGGTCGCGTCGAGCGGCGCGACGTCGCGCAGCTGGCTGCGCGCGGTCCACCCGCCGAACCGTTCGCCGACCAGGTCCACCACCGGGAGGCCCTCCACGTCGCCGGCGACGAGGAACGTGGCCCGCCGGGGGTCCAGCAGCTCCGGGTAGCGGGCCGCGATCGTGTCGCGGTCGAGGGTGGGCACCGTCTCCTCGGTCCCCGCGGCCGGGCGCGCGAAGGGCGAGCCCGGCGCGTAGATGGTGGCCGCGAACGCCCACTCGGCACGCCGCCGGGGGTCGGCGCGTGCCTGAAGCAGGTCGTTGACCCGCTCGTCGCGCAGCCGGACGACCTCCGCGTCCGGGAAGGTCGGCTCGAGCATCACCTCGGCCAGCAGGTCGAGCGCCGCCGCCAGGTTCCGGCGCGGGACGTCGACCGTCCCGACCGTGGTCTCCCATCCGGCCCCCGCCTGGATTCCCGCGCCCAGCCGCTCCGCGGCCTCGATGAGGCCGATGGCGTCGTGGTGCGCGGTCCCCTCCGTCAGCGTCTCCGCGGTCAGGGCCGTCACGCCGGCGCGCGCAGGATCCTCGGCCCCCGCGCCACCATCGAGCAGGAGCTGCGCCGTCAGCAACGGGCGCCCGGGCAGGTGCGAGACAAGCACGGTAAGCCCGTTGGGAAGGACGGTGCGGGTGAAGCCCGGGAAGTGATATGCGTGCGGCTGCCCGGGGAGAGGGCGGACGTCGAGAACGTCCAGGCTCCCGGCTGCATGGGGCCGTCCCGGGGTGGAGGCCGGGCCGGTCACGCCGCCACCTCCTGCTCAGAGCCGGCCGCCGGGACGTACGTGAGCACCGCGACGTTGTCGGGCCGGACCACCTCGGACATCACCCGGTGGATCGCCGCTGCGTCGACGGCCAGGTACCGGCCAAGCTGTTCGTTCACCATCCCTGGACGGTCGAACAGGGTCGCGTACATGGCGAGCCGGTCCGCCACCTCCTCGACCCGGCCGAACGCGGCGAGCTCCTCCGATTCGATCAGCGCACGGGCCCGCATCAGTTCGTCCTCGGTCACCGGCTCGCTGGCCAGCCGCTCCAGCTCCAGGCGGAACGCGGCCTCGACGGTCGCCGCATCGCTCCCCGGCCGCACGGTCGCCCATCCGGCGAGCACCGATGCACCCTCGACCAGCGGCAGCATGAACAGCACGACGTCCTGGGCGATGCAGAGCTCCCGGACGAGCCGCCGGTACAGCCGGCTTCCCTGGCCTCCGGCCGCGATCTGCGTCGCGACCTCCAGCGCGTCGAAGGCAGGCGTGCCGAACGGTGGCGTGCGGTACCCGAAGTGGACCCGCACCAGCGGCACCCGGTCGGGGATCTCTTCGCGCACCGCGTGCCCGATGTGCGACGGGAGGCTGAGATCGCCGAGCGGCGGGATCCCCGGGCTGGGCTGGATGGGCTCGAACAGGCGCTGCGCGGCCTCGAACGCTTCATCGGGATCCACGTCGCCGGCGATCGCCAGGACCGCGTTGTCGGGCGCGTAGTAGGTGCGGAAGAAAGACCGGACGTCCTCGATCGAGGCCGCATCGAGGTCCGTCGTGGAGCCGATCGGGGTGTGGTGGTACGGATGGTCCGGGGGCATGACGGCCGCGAGCAGGTGCTCGTAGAACGAACCGTAGGGCCGGTTGTCGTAGCTCTGCCGTTTCTCGTTCTTGACCACGTCCCGCTGGTTGTCCAGATTCTCCTGGTTGACCGCGTCCAGCAGGGTCGCCATGCGGTCCGCCTCGAGCCAGAGGCCGAGCTCGAAGCGGTGCGACGGCAGTGTCTCGAAGTAGTTCGTCCGGTCGAAGTACGTGGTGCCGTTCACCACGCCGCCCGCCGCCTGCACGATCGCCAGGTGCTCCGCCTTGCCGACATGGCGCGACCCCTGGAACATCAGGTGCTCGAACAGATGCGCGAAGCCGGTCCGGCCGGGAGGCTCGTGCTTCGATCCCACGTCGTACCAGACGTTGATCGCGACCACGGGTGCGAGATGGTCGGGCGCGACGATGATGCGCAATCCATTCGCCAGGCGGCGCTCGGCGAAGCGGACCACGGGAAAGCTCGGGTCGATCCCGGGCATGAGACCTCCGATCTGAACCGGCACGACCTGCCGGGAGGAGCAGTGACGCGCGGCTCGCCGATTGTGCCATCCCTGCGTGCGGACCGCCCGATCCCCGCCGCCCGGGGGCGCCTCGCCGGCACCCACCCGATCCCCGCCCGATCCCCGCCGCCCGGGGGCGCCCCACGCCCGGCCCCGTGGACGCTTGCCTTGCCGGTTCCCGCGATCCTCGCCGGTTTCCGCGATCCTCGCCGGTTTCCGCGATCCTCGCCGGTTTCCACGATCCTTGCCGGTTTCCACGATCAGTGAACAGCGGCCGGGGCCGGCCCCGTTCCTCGCATCCCGGGGCGCCTCGCCACGATCCGTGCACAGGCCTGAGGCGGCGAGGTGGGGGCACTCGAGCCTGTCACGCCAGCGGCGGTTCCTTGTCGCGCCAGTGGCGGTGCCGCACAGGGCCACGCGGCCAGGGCCGTCCCCGCCCTGGCCGCTGCGCAGTCGCGGCAATCCCCACGCGCCGGCATCCGCGCAGAGAGCCTCCGGCTGTTCACTGATGGTCGAATTGCGCCCGGATCCCGCGGCCTCGAGCCACCGCCGCCCGGTGACCCTTCACGGCCTGCCTGGCGACCGCGTCGAGCTCGCCGCGGGCGGCGAGTGCGCAGGCCACATCCACCAACCGGGGGAATCCGGGGGTATGGCCGTTCACACACCTCGGGGGCGGGGCAGCACACCCCGGGGTCCCAGGCCAACACCCCGGGGCCGTCCACACACACACCGGTGCCGTCCACACACCCCGGGTCGTCCACACACCCCGGGTCGTCCACACACCCCGGGGGCGGGGTGTGGACCGGGGCGCGGTCCACAGGACCGGGGGGCAGGACCGGGGGCGGGGTCCACAGACCGGGGGCGGGGTCTTGACGTTGCCGGGGTCCGGTGTTAGCTTACCATCTAACATTAAGACGTTGGAGATGACACTACAATGGTCCGCAACGACGGGCGCAACCGAAACCGGCAGGTGACCGAACAGCGGCCCCTGGTGCGCGGGCTATCCGCGACGGCCACGCACTACACCGTCGAGTTCGACGCCCGGACCGCCTACGACTTCCTGGTGAGCCTGGCGCTGGGTGGCGTCGACGCCGCCGAGCTGCCGGCGGACGACCAGCGCTGGCTGCACCAGGCCCGGGCCGCCCTGCCGGCCGACGTGCGCGCCGGCACCTTCGTCGGCGATGAGGAGCACGAAGGGGTCGCGTCCGAGGTCGCCGGCGTGGTCCTGGCCCATCCAGAGGTCCGGGACGCGGCGGGGCTCGTGGCCGCGATCGAGGCGATGCCGCCCCGCGACGTCGCGCGCGCGCTGTTGCGCCGGACCCAGGACGCGCCGGACCGCGCCGTCGAGGCGGACGTGGAGCGCGCCCTGGGCGGAGATCGAGAGGCCAGCACCGCGGTCGAGGAGCGGATGTCCTCGCTGGTCGAGGGCCGGAGCCTCACGGCCCTGCGCGCCATCCTGCGCGACCCCGTCGGCACCGCCGAGCGGCTGCACCTCGCGCTGCGTGCGTGGCTGGAGCCCTTCCAGTCGATGGAGGATCGCGTGCACCGGGTCCTGGACCGGGACATCGCATCGCGGCAGGCCGATCTCGCGCTGCCCGCGGGCGAACTGATCGAGCGGACCACCGGGGGTATCCGCTTCCTCCCCGATCCCTCGGTCCGGCGCGTCGTGCTCGCGCCCAGCTACTTTGCGCGGCCCTACAACTGGGTCATCGCGGGCCAGGGCTGGCGGCTTTTCTGCTATCCCGTCGCCGACGCCGCGCTGGGCGAGCAGGGGCCGTGGGAGGCGCCGTCGGGGACGGTGCTGCTCTATCGCGCGCTCGGCGACCCGCAGCGGCTCCGGATCCTGCGCCTCCTCGCGGACCGGGACATGTACCTGACCGAGATCGCGCAGCAGATGGAACTGTCGAAACCGACCATCAAGCACCACCTCGCCCAGTTGAGGGCGGCCGGGCTGGTGACGGTCACCGACGAGGGGACCATGACGTACTACACGCTGCGGCGGGAGCGGCTCGACGAGGCGGGAACCGAGCTCAGGCGCTACCTGTCCTGACGCATCACGGGGCGTACCGGCCGCCACGGACCACCGACGAGTTAGATCACTGACTAACGACCACATGACGAAGATGCACGATCAACCACGATGATCGAGGGGACGGCGAGAGGAACACCGACATGGACTGGCAGATGACTCACGGCGACACACTGGCGAGCGCGGTGATCCACGACCGGATCACCGCGCTGCGCGCCGAAGCGGCGGACGAACGGCTCGCCCGGGTGGCGAGGGCCGGCGCTCGTCCCGTGCCGGGCGCGTTCCGGATCCGCCTCGGGCACGCCCTGGAGGCGGTCGGGGCGGCGGTCGCGGGCGAGCCGAGGCTCTCCGACCGGGCGCACTGAGCGACGCGGGCGCGCCAGGCACGGCTCGCGCCAGGGCAGCGCGGCTCGCGTCAGGGCAGCAGGTACAGGGCGAGCCCGGCCGCGACGCCGATCGCCGCGGCTGACGCGATCATGCTGACGGCCCGCCGCCGATCTTCACCCCGGGCCTCCCGGTCCGCCACCGGAGACGCTGCCCCGAGGCGCGCCGACACGTTGAAGACACCACGCGTGGCGTACGCGACGCAGAACCGGTTCCGGACCTGCAGCCACGCCACGACCGTCCCGGCGACGGGGATGCCGACGAGCATGCGGGCCCCTCGCGGGGCACCGACGGCCAGCACCAGCGCGCCCAGCGCCAGCGTCGCTGCGGTCGCGGCCACGGCCGCGTGGCGACGCGTCGCCACCTCCACCGGTCCGATATTGCACGTGCCAGGCACGTAGGCCGCGGCGGGCGGGTTGCTGCTCATGCTCCGTTCTTCGCGCCCCAGGCGGTGCCGGATGTGGCCGCGCCGGCGGGTACCGGCTGCCACTCACCGAGCGGCCGAACGTCGGCACAGGCAGCCACGACGGCAGGGTCGAGCGAGCGAGCGGCCTCGATCGCCGTCTCGATGGTGGTGAAACAGAGGATCCCCTCGGCCACGGTCGCCTGGCGGATGTGCGCCGCGTCCCTGATTACGCCGGTCTCCGGGGACGGCGTGTTCACCACGAGCCGCACTTCGCCGGAGGAGATCGCGGCCAGGATGTCGGGGTCACGTCCCCCGTCCTCGCTGAGCCGGCCCACCTCGCGGGCGGCATGCCCGAGCGCGCGGAGCGCGGTCGCGGTCCCGTGGGTCGCCGCGAACCGGTAGCCGGCCTCGGCGAGCGCCGCCGCGAGCTCCGGCAGGCGCGGCTTGTCGCGGTCGGCCAGCGAGAGCAGCACGAGCGCGCCGTCTGGCCCCGGCAGCGGCGGCCGGAGTGACGCGGCCAGCAGCGACTTCGCCATCGCCACGCGCGGGTCTCGGTGGATCCCGATCACCTCGCCAGTCGATCGCATGGCCGGCCCGAGGGAGGGATCGACGCCGCGAAGCTTCGCCGTCGAGAAGACCGGGGCCTTGACGGCCGTGAACGGCCGGGGCGGCAGGAGCCCGTCCGGCCATCCGAGCTCCTCGAGCGTGGCACCGAGGGCGATCCGGGTGGCGAGATCCACCATCGGGACGCCGGTGACCTTCGACAGGAACGGGACCGTGCGGCTCGCCCGGGGGTTGACCTCCAGCAGGAACACGCCGTCGTCCCGCACGATGTACTGCGCGTTGAGGAGCCCGCGGGCGCCGAGCGCGAGCGCCACGCGTCGCAGGCTCTCGAGGATGAGGTCGCGATCGCCATCCGCCAGGCGCTGCGGGGGATACACGCCGATCGAGTCGCCCGAATGCACGCCGGCCCGCTCGACGTGCTCGATCAGGCCCGGTACCAGCATGCGGCGCCCGTCGCACACGACGTCGACGTCGACCTCGAGCCCCTCCAGGTACGCGTCGATGCGCACCGGACGATCGGGGTCGACCACGGCCGCGGCGCGCAGGTGCGCGGCGAGCTCGGCGGGGCCGTACGCGAAGTCGATCGCGAGGCCCCCGATCACGAAACTCGGCCGGACGATCACGGGATACCCGACCCGGCGCGCAACCTCGAGCGCCTCCTCGACCGAGCTCGCCATCCCCCCCGGCGGTTGCGGCACCCCGAGCCGGTCCAGGAGCGCGGCGAAGCGGGTCCGCTCCTCAGCCAGGTCGATGGTCTCGAGGTCGGTCCCGAGCAGCGTCACCCCGGCGGCGGCCAGCGGCGCGGCGAGGTTCAGCGGGGTCTGGCCTCCGAACTGGACGAGCGCGCCCAGGGGCACCTCGAGCCCGCCCTCGGCCCGGATCACGGACAGCACGCTCTCCATGTCCAGCGGTTCGAAATAGAGCCGCGAGGACGCGTCGAAGTCGGTCGACACGGTCTCGGGGTTCGAGTTCACCATCACGGCCTGCCAGCCGTCGGCCCTCAGCGTCTCGGCCGCACGGACGGCGCAGTAGTCGAACTCGATCCCCTGCCCGATCCGCACGGGCCCCGACCCGATGACGAGCGCAGCCGGGCGCTCGACGGGAGGCGCCTCGGGCGGGGACCCGGCGGCCGCGTATGTCGAGTAGAAGTACGGCGTGGCCGCGGCGAACTCGGCCGCGCACGTGTCGACCATCGCGTAGCCCGGTTCGAGCCCCATCGCATGGCGCTGTCCGGCGATCATCGCCGGCGAGAGGCCCGTCAGCGTGGCGATGTCCCGGTCGCCGAACGCGGCCCGCTTTGCCGAGACCAGCAGCGCGTCGGGGACGCGGCCGGTCCGCCCTGCCTCGAACCGGGCCTCCCGGAGCCGTCCCTCCAGGTCGACCAGCCGCTCCATCTCGGCCAGGAACCACGGCGCGATCCCGGTGACCTGCTGGAGCTCCTGCGCCTGCGACCCGCGGCGGAGCAGCGCGAGCAGCCGCCAGAGCCGGGAGTCCGAGGGAGCCAGGAAGCGCCGCAGCACCACCGGCCGCGCCGCCGCGACGGCGTTTGCCCGGTTCGCGCAGACGAGCCCGTCGTCGCCGACGAACACCTCGCCGACCAGCTCCTCCCGCCGCAGAGCGCTCCCCGCGCGCGGGCCGCGATCGTCACCGCCACGCCGCGGCGCCCCGGACATGCGCCCTCCCTCATCGCCCCGCCCGCCGTCGTCATTGCGCGCCACCGGCCCGGCCAGGTAGTCGAGGGTCGGCCCCCAGGCCGGATCCTCCACCAGCAGCCCGGCGCCGGCCTGCTCGAGCCCCCGCAGCGCCTTGTTCAGCGCGGAGCCGAACGTCCGGTCGATCGCCATCACCTCGCCGGTCGCCTTCATCTGCGAGCCCAGCGTGCGGTCGGCGCCCGGGAACTTGTCGAATGGGAACCGCGGCAGCTTGACCACCACGTAGTCGAGCGCCGGCTCGAAGGCCGCCACCGTGGTGCCGGTGACCGCGTTCGGGATCTCCGCCAGCCGGCGCCCGATCGCGATCTGCGCCGCCACGCGGGCGATGGGGTAGCCGGTCGCCTTCGAGGCCAGCGCCGACGAGCGGCTCACCCGGGGGTTGACCTCGATCACCGCGTGCTCGCGCCCGTCCGGCGACAGCGCGAACTGCACGTTGCAGCCGCCCTCCACCCCCAGGGCACGGATGATCGACAGCGCCGCGGACCGCAGCCGCTGGTGAACCTGGTCGGGGAGCGTCTGCACGGGCGCCACCACGATCGAGTCGCCCGTGTGCACTCCCAGTGGATCGACGTTCTCCATCGAGCAGACCGCGATGCACGTGTCGTCGGCGTCGCGCATCACCTCGTATTCGATCTCCTGCCACCCGACCAGGCAGCGCTCCACGATCACCTGGCCGATGGGGCTCGCGCGGAGCCCGGTGCGCACCCGCTCGTGGTAGGCGGCCTCGGCCTCCACGATGCCGCCCCCGGTGCCGCCGAGCGTGAACGCCGGCCGGATGATGGCCGGCAGCCCGATCCGTTCGAGCGCGCGGGCGGCGGACGCCTGCCGCTCCGCCTCCGTGGCGCCCTGCACGATCTCCGACGGCGGGTACGGCTGCCCGATCCGCTCGAGCAACCCGCGGAACCGCTCCCGGTCCTCGGCCATCTCGATCGCCTCGAGCGGCGTGCCGAGGAGCGGGACCCCCGTGCGCTCCAGGACCCCTTCCCGCGAGAGTGCCACCGCCAGGTTGAGGGCGGTCTGCCCGCCCAGCCCGGCCAGGACGCCGTCCGGTCGCTCGCGCTCGATGACGCGTTCGACGGTCTCCACCGTCAGCGGCTCGAGGTACACCACGTCCGCGACGCCGGGGTCGGTCATGATGGTGGCCGGGTTCGAGTTGAGCAGGACCGTGCGGACGCCCTCGTCCCGCAGCGCGCGGCACGCCTGGGTCCCCGCGTAGTCGAACTCCGCCGCCTGGCCGATCACCACGGGCCCCGAACCCAGGATGAGGACCGTTCTGGGTCGAGCTCCGGATCCCGCAGGAGCACGCTCGCCGGCAATCACGCGGTCACCGGCCGGATGGGGCCCCGCTCGCCGCGCTTCACGTGCTCCACGAACCGGTCGAACACCTCCAGCGCGTCCAGGGGTCCAGGCGATCCCTCTGGGTGGTACTGCACCGACTCGACAGGCAGCTCCGAGTGGCGCAGCCCCTCGACCGACCCGTCGTTCAGGTTGCGCTGGCTCACGTAGAACCCGCTCGAGGACCGGATGCTCTCGCCGACCACCTGGACCTCGTGGTTCTGCGCGGTGACCTGTACCCGCCCCGACCCCAGGTCCTGGACCGGGTGGTTCGCGCCATGGTGGCCGAAGCGGAGCCGGCGCGTCTCTCCTCCGGCCGCGAGCCCGACCAGCTGGTGGCCCAGGCAGATCCCCAGCAGAGGCCGGCCGTCGGCGAGCGCGGCCTGCGCGAGCGCCACGGGTCCGGCCAGGCGGGCCGGGTCCCCGGGTCCGGGCGACAGCACCAGGCCGTCGATGCCCGGCGCGAGTGCCTCGGCCGGCCCGACGACGTGCGGCAGCACGCGGACGCGGGCTCCGCGCCGCCGGAGCCCCCGCACGATGTTCGCCTTGAGGCCGAAGTCCACCACGGCGACGAGCGGCCCGTCGCCGGCCCCCACGTCGTACGGGTCGGGCGCCGACACCTGGTCCACGAAGTCCTCGTCCTCCCAGCGCGGGAGGGCGCGCGCGGCCTCCACCGCCGCCTCCCGGTCGACGTCGCCAGGGGCCGTCACGTACGCCCGCTGGGCTCCGGTCTCGCGCAGATGGCGCGCCAGCGCACGCGTGTCGACGCCCGCGATCGCCGGGACACCGTTGGCGCGGAGAAGGTGGACGATCTGCCGAGCCCGGCCCACCACCGCCGCGGTGGCGTGGGCGACGACGAGGGCCCGCAGCCACGGCCGCTCCGACTGATCGTCCTCAACGAGGCGCCCGTAGTTGCCGATCAGCGGGTAGGTCATCACCACCACCTGTCCGGCATACGACGGGTCGGTGCAGACCTCCTGATAGCCGGTCTGGCTCGTGTTGGCGACGAGATCGCCGCCCGCCGGGACCGGTGCCCCGAAGGCGACGCCCGGGAAGACCGCCCCGTCTTCGAGAGCAACGAGCGCCGGCCCATGCGCGCCCACCCGGGGATCCACGACGGCATCCGGGGGCACGAGGAGGGGCCGCTGGTGCGGGGAAGTCATGGGACGCTGGTGGCAAGGGGATCACCGCATGCCCGGCGGGCGCGGTGACCGAGGGACGGCGTATGCAGGGCGGTCTCCTCCACGGTCTCACTGGGCCGATCACGCCGGCCGCGCGGCCGGCCCGCCCGGCCTCACCGGGCCGGTTCGCGGAACGACCGTAGAGTACATCGGTTTCGGGATCGGGGCTCCGCCGCGGCTCGGTGCGTGTGCATGAGCCCGCCAAGAGGACGCATGACTATGCGGTCCTCCGCTGCCTGGGGCCGAACCGCTGCGCGTGTTCCCGCTGGTGATCTGGCATAATCATGCGACGCCGCCAGCGAGCCGGGATCTGCCAGCGGAGGCATGGCGGGACGATCCCGGTCGCCTCGTCCGGGGCAGCGGCGCGGCCGGTCCGGTCGGCACTTCCAGCGGCCGTGCCGGCGGGTATGCTGCGCCCGTGAAGACTCTCCCAGTCCTCCCGACCCGGCGCGCCGACGGTGTTGTCGAGGTGACCTGCCGCGGCGCGGAGCTCCTGGCGAATCCGCTCCTCAACAAGGACCTGGCGTTCGACGAGCAGGAGCGCGACGAGCTGGGGCTGCGTGGCCTGCTGCCGCCGCACGTGCGCACCATCGACGAGCAGGTCGCGCTCGAGCTCGAGCACGTCCGTCGCAAGGCCGACGACCTCGAACGGTACATCGGCCTGGCGGCCCTGCAGGACCGCAACGAAACGCTCTTCTACCGGCTCCTCGTCGAGAACATCGAGGAGTTCATGCCCATCGTCTACACCCCGACGGTGGGGCGGGCCTGCCAGCAGTTCAGCCACGTCATGCGCCGCGCGCGCGGCGTGTGGATCACCCCTGACGACTCCGGGCGGATCGCGGACCTGCTGCGCAACGCGCGCGACGAGGAGGTCCGGCTCATCGTCGCCACCGACAACGAGCGCATCCTCGGACTCGGCGATCAGGGCGCCGGCGGGATGGGGATCCCGATCGGCAAGCTCGCCCTGTACACGGCCGGCGCCGGCATCTACCCGTCGCTCACGCTGCCGGTGTCGCTGGACGTGGGCACCGACAGCCAGGCGCTGCTCGACGATCCGCTGTACATGGGCTACCGGCATCCGCGGCTGCGCGGCGCCCCGTATGACGAGTTCATCGAGGAGTTCGTGGAGGCGGTCAACCTGGTCTTCCCACACGCGCTGCTGCAGTGGGAGGACTTCAAGCAACACAACGCCATCCGCATCCTGGACCGCTTCCGCCACCGCGTGGCCAGCTTCAACGACGACATCCAGGGCACCGCGGGGGTGGTACTCGCAGGACTCATCGCCGCGCTGCGGATCCTCGACGAGCCGCTCCATCGCCAGCGGCTCGTGTTCGTGGGTGCGGGCGCGGCCGGCGTCGGGGTCGCGCGCCTGGTGCGCGCCGCCATGGAGCGCGAGGGAGCGGAGCGGGCCACGGTCGCGCAGGCCATCGCCATGCTCGACACGCACGGCCTGGTGCACACCGGCCGCGCGCCGCTCGACTCCGACAAGCTCGAGTTCGCGATGACGCCGCAGGTCATGGCGGTGCACGGGTTCGCCGGCGAGGGCCCCTTCGATCTCGATGAGGTGGTCCGGCGGGTGCGGCCGACCATGCTGATCGGCACGAGCGGGACCCCCGGCTCGTTCACCGAGAGCGCCATCCGCGAGATGGCACGGCACGCGCGCATCCCCATCGTGATGCCGCTCTCGAACCCGACGTCCAGGTCCGAGGCGCTTCCCGAGGACATCCTGCGGTGGACCGAGGGCCGCGCGATCGTGGCGACCGGCAGCCCGTTCTCGCCGGTGGAGGTCGCGGGTGAACCGCGCCTGATCGGGCAGGCCAACAACGTGTTCGTGTTCCCCGGCGTGGGCCTGGGTGCGATCGTCGCCGACGCACGCGAGGTGACGGACGAGATGTTCCTCGTCGCCGCACACACGCTGGCCGACATGGTGACGCCGGAGCGGCTCGCGGCCGGCTCGCTCTACCCGCCGGTCGGCTCGCTGCGCGAAGTGACGCGGGCCATCGCGGTGCGCGTGGTGTGCCAGGCCCGTGACTGCGGGGTGGGACGCGGCATCCACGACGAGCAGATCGAGCGGGCGATCGACGACGCCATGTGGTATCCGGCGTACCCGCGGTACGTGGCCGCACCGGCGATCGCTGCGCTCTGATCGCGGGCGACCCGCCGGGCGGCCAACCGCTCGGCGCGTCCCGGGGCACCGTCGCGACGCTTCGTCCGACGGTGCCGTTGCCGTGGTCCGCACGAGGCCCGCAGTCCAGGACGCCGGATCCTTCTGGCCGCGCGACCCGTACCTTCGGGTCATGGCGACCGGGTG
The DNA here is from genome assembly GCA_021786265.1 of Chloroflexota bacterium. The sequence continues at coordinate 21,085 of JAJYNP010000089.1, read as the reverse complement.
ACCCGTCCTCGACCGTAGGCACGCTGTGCCACCGCTCAAGGCTCGACCGAGCATTCCCGCGCCCGAGAGCCGCCTGAGCGCGCCGTCGGCCAGGGCGATCGTGCTCGTCTACGTCGTCTGCGGGGCGCTCTGGATCGCGTTAAGCGACCACGTCGCGGGTCTCCTGTTCCCTGACCCGAGCGTACGGACCGCGGTGGAGACGCTCAAGGGCTCGGCCTTCGTGGCGGTGACCGGGCTGCTGCTGGCGCTCATGCTCCGCCGCCATGACACGCTCCGGACGAGACAGGCAGCCGAGCTGGAGGCCGGGGAGCGCCGCCTCCGGCTGCTCGCCGAGCACGTCCAGGACGTCATCTTCCGGTACGCGCTCGAGCCCGCGCCCGCCTTCGAGTACGTGAGCCCGGCGATCGAACGGGTGCTCGGGTATCCGCCCGAGGCGTTCCAGGAGGATCCCGGGCTCCTGGCGCGCGTGGTGCACCCGGACGACCTGCCGTTGCTCGACCCGGTGCGCGGCACCTGGCGCGAAACCCGGCCGATGATCCTGCGGGCGCACCATGCCGACGGGCACTGGGTCTGGATCGAGCAGCGCAGCACGCCGGTGATGGACGCACACGGCGAGTACCTGGCGCTCGAGGGGGTGGCCCGCGACGTCACCGAGCAGCGCGCGGTCGAGGCGGCCCTGGCTCGCCTGAACCGGGTGCAACGGACACTCAGCGCGGCCAACCAGGCCCTCGTGCGGGCCGAACGGGAGCCCGAGTTCCTCGAGGCCATCTGTCGGGCCATCGTCGACCCGGGCGGCTTCCGCGACGCATGGGTCGGGTACCGCGTGGAGGACCCGGCAGGGTCGATCCGTCCGGCGGCCCGGGCCGGCGGGGACGGCGGCTACCTCGACGCGATCACCCTCAGCTGGCATCTCGATGGCCAGGGAGGCCGGGGTCCGGCGGGCGTCTCCATCCGGGAGGGCCGGACGGTGGTGAGCCACGACGTGGCATCCGATCCCACGCTCGCCTGGCGCGCCGAGACGCTCGCGCGCGGCTACCGTTCGCTTGCGGCGCTGCCCCTGCGCAGTGGCGACGCGGTCTTCGGCACCCTGGTCATCTACGCCGCCGAGACCGACGCCTTCGGCCCGGATGAGGTCGCGCTGCTCGAGGAGCTGTCCGCCGATCTCGCCTATGGCGTCGAGACGCTGCGGGCGCGCGCCGGGGCCGCGGCGGCCGAGGCCGAACGCCTCCGGCTGGCGACCGTGATCGAGCAATCGACCGAGTCGGTCGTCATGACCGACGTGACCGGGGCCATCGAGTACGTCAATCCGGCCTTCGAGCGAGTCACCGGCTACTCGCGTGCCGAGGTGATCGGCCGGAATCCGCGGCTGCTCCAGAGCGGGGCGCAGTCGCCTGCCTTCTACGCGGCGATGTGGCAGACCCTCACCGCCGGACACTCCTGGGAGGGCGACTTCGTCAACCGCCGCAAGGACGGCTCGCTCATCACCGAGGAGGCCACGATCTCCCCCGTCTGCAACCCCACGGGCGCCACCTCTGGCTACGTGGCGGTGAAGCGGGACGTGACGCGGGAGCGGCAGGCCGAAGCCCGCGAGCAGGCACGTGCCCGCGAGCGCGCCCTGGTCGCACACGCGCTGGCCGCCCTCCACCCACAGGCCACGCCCGAGGAGACCGCCGAGGCAGTGTGCCGGCAGATCGCCCAGCTCCCGGAGGCGACGCTGGCGCTGGTGCTCGCCTTCGATCCGGACGGGCGTGCCACGCCGCTCGGGGCGGCGGCCTCGAGTGGGCGACCCATCGACTGCCATCGCCTGCCCGAGGCGCGCACCCGCGAGCTGCGCTCGCGGGCCGTCGAGGGCCCGTGGGTGCAGGGATGGGTGAAGGAGCGCGGTCACCCCTTCAACCGCGCGTTCCACGAGCTGCACGTACGCGCCCTCGGCTACGTCCCCCTGCGGATCGACCGCGACGTCGTCGGGCTGCTCGAGGTAGGGTCGGCCGACCCGGAGGCCTCAGACCGCCTGACCGAGCGGCTGCCCGCGCTGGTGGAGTTCGCGGCGATCGCGAGCGCGGTCCTGGGGCCCTCGATCTCGTCGCGCGCCCAGCTCAGCCGCACCCGTGAGCGGATCCGGAAGGTGGTCGAGCAGCGCGCGTTCCGGCCGGTCTTCCAGCCAATCGTCGACCTTCCGAGTCTCGCCGTGATCGGCTACGAGGCGCTGACGCGGTTCGACGATGGCACGCCCCCGGACGAGCAGTTCCGGGAGGCGGCCGCGGTGGGGCTGGGCACCGAGCTGGAGATCGCCGCGCTCACCGCGGCGCTGCGGGCGGCCGTTGCGCTGCCCGCCCGCCCGTGGCTCAACGTGAACGTCTCGCCGGCGGTCATCGTGGCCGGTGAGTCGTTGCGTTCCATCGTGGCGAGCTACCCGGGACGGTTGGTGCTGGAGGTCACCGAACACCAGGCCATCAACGACTACGCGGCGTTCCGCGCGGCGGTCGCGGCGCTCGGGGTCGACGTGCAGGTCGCCGTCGACGACGCCGGGGCCGGTTTCGCCAGCCTGCGCCACATCCTGGAGCTTCGTCCGCAGATCGTGAAAATCGACCGCTCGCTGGTGGCCGGGATCGACACCGACCCGGCCCGCCAGTCCCTCCTCGCCGGGCTGCACCACTTCGCCGACGCCGTCGGCTGCAGTCTGATCGCCGAGGGGATCGAGACGGAGGGGGAGCTCGCGACGCTGGTGGCGCTCGACATCCGCAGCGGCCAGGGCTACCTGCTCGGCCGGCCGGTGCCGCTCGTGCCGGCCTGCGGCCGGACGCCAACCGGGGGCTCCGACCGTGCGCTGGAAAGCGCCGCACCCGTCCCGGTCGACTGACCCGCAGGAAGGTGGTGAGCCGGGAGAGACTCGAACTCTCAACCCGCGGTTTAAGAGACCGCTGCTCTACCGTTGAGCTACCGGCCCACGCCCGGGGAGTGTAGCGCACGGGGCGGCCATCGCGTCGTGCAGGCGCTCTGCCCCGAGACCGGCCGCGGCCCAGAACGGAGCGTAGTCGAGGCGATCGCACCCGAGATGCCACAGGCCGCCGCCCGGCGCACGCGCCCACCGCGGAGTCGCACGGCGGCATCGTAGAGTGTCGGGGGGGCACCCGCGAGAGTGCAGGCGAGCAGGCGGGTCGGACGGACCACGTTCGCGTGACCGCAGGCTCTGTCGCCGCGCACCGCGAGGATGATCCCATAGGCCTGCAGCGGCGCGTCCCGTCTGCTCCAACGGAGGTCCACTCGATGCCTCAGACCGAGGGCTCCACGCCTCGGACCGAACACGACGCCGAGTTCGTGGCGCTCCTGAACGCGACCTGGTTCGGCGCCAACCTGCCGCCTGACACCCAGGTGCGCCTCGCGGCACTGTCACGGCGCTACCAGGCGTCCGCCGGCACCACGCTCCTCACCGAGGGGCAGCTGGCGAACGAGCTGGGCATCGTGCTGAGCGGGCGCGTCTCGCTGCGGACCCTGGTCCCCGAGCAGGGCTGGATCACGATCCTGACCGTCGAGCCCGGCGACATCTTCGGGCAGTCCGCGCTCGTCCCCCCGTACCGCTCCACCTCGACGGTCGTCGCGCTGCAGCCGGTCGACGTGCTCGCGCTCGACGGACCAGGCCTCCGCGCGGCCCTGGCCGCCGACCACGACCTGGCCGCGGTGCTCTACCCGCGGGTGCTGCAGGCCCTGGCGCGGCGGCTCAACGCCACCCGGCTTCAGATGCTCGACCTGTTCGCGAGGTAGCCAGGATCGACGTGACAACCGACACAATGAGCGCGGCCGGCTTCCTGCCCCGCGCCGGATTCCAGCAGCTCATCGACCTGCTCGCCGAGGACGGTCGCACCGTGATCGGGCCCACCGTGGCCGACGGCGCGATCGTGTACGGCGAGGTCCGCACCGTCGGGGACCTCCCCAGGGGGGTCGGGTCGGAGCAGGCCCCGGGCCGGTATCGCCTGGTGGACCATGCCGACGAGCGGTACTTCGCCTACGCCGTCGGGCCGACCTCCTGGAAGCGCTTCGTGTTTCCGCCCACCCTTGCCCTCGCCGAATCGCACCGCGACGAGCACGGGCACGTCTCGTTCGGGCCGGCCAGGAAGGAGATCCCGAGCCTCGCGTTCCTCGGCGTCCGCGCCTGCGAGATCGCCGCCCTGGGCATCGAGGATCGCGTCTTCCTCGGCGGCCCGTACACCGACGAGGACTACCGCCGGCGCCGCGCACAGGCGCTGGTGGTCGCCGTCCAGTGCGCGGAGCCCGGGGCCACGTGCTTCTGCACGTCGATGGGCACCGGCCCGGGCATCCGGAGCGGCCACGACATCTCGCTGATCGAGCTCGATGACGGGTTCATCGTGACGGCGGGGTCCGTGGCCGGATCGGCCATCGTCGAACGTCTCGCCCTGGACGAGGCCACCGCCGACCAGATCACGGCCGGTGCCGACCAGCTCGCCGCGGCGCGGGAGCGGATCGGCGACCCGGTGGTCACGGCTGGGCTCCACGACCGGCTCCTCGCGAAGCTGGACAGCCCGCGCTGGGCCGAGATCGCCGAGCGCTGCCTCGCCTGCACGAACTGCACGGCGGCCTGCCCGACCTGCTTCTGCACCAGCGTCAGCCAGCGCTCCGACCTGGACGGCCGGACGGCGTTCACGGAGCGGCGCTGGGACTTCTGCTTCACCAGGGGCTTCTCCGCCGTGGCGCTGGGCGGTAACTTCCGGCCCCGGGTCCAGGACCGCTACCGGCAATGGCTCACCCACAAGTTCGCCACGTGGATCGACCAGTTCGGCACATCGGGTTGCGTGGGGTGCGGACGCTGCATCACCTGGTGCCCGGTCGGCATCGACGTGCGCGAGGAACTCGACCGGATCGCCCCGCCGCCCGAGGTCATCGCCGGCGACGGGCACGCGGCCGAGGCACGCGCACCCAGGACCAGCGTGTTCTCGGTGGAATCCGTCCGCCGCGAGACCCACGACACCGTCACCCTGACCCTGTCCACCGGGGCCGGCGTGGACTGGGAGCAGTCGAAGGGCGAGTTCGTCATGGTCTCGGTGCCGGCGGTCGGTTCGATACCCATCTCGATCTCGCGGCGTCTTCCGGCCGGGATGGAACTGACCGTGCGGGCGGTCGGCCCCGCGAGCACGATCCTGACCGGTCTCGAGCACGGCGCCGAGGTCGGGCTGTCGGCCCCCCTCGGCCACGGCTGGCCCGTCGCGGCGGCGGAAGACCACGACATCGTGATCGTGGGCGGGGGGATGGGGTTCCCGCCCCTCCGGCCGGTCGTCGACGAGATCCTGTCGCACCGGGGGCGCTTCGGCGATGTGCACATCTACCACGGCGCCCGAACGCCGGGCGACCTCCTCTACAAGGAGGAGCTGGCGGCCTGGGCCGCGCGAGGGGACCTCGATGTGGGGGTCACCGTCGACCGGGCCGACGCCACCTGGCTGGGCCGGGTGGGCGTGGTGACCCAGCTGTTCGACAACGCGCGCTGGGACGGGACCAAGGCGGTCGCGTTCGTGTGCGGGCCGGAGCGGATGATCCAGGCCACGGTGAACACGCTCGGGTCGCACGGGATCACCCAGGACCGCATCTTCATCTCGATGGAGCGCCACATGGAGTGCGGCGTCGGGCTGTGCGGGCACTGCCAGATGGGGCCGTACTTCGTGTGCAAGGACGGCCCGGTGTTCTCGCTGGCGCAGCTCGGTGACGTCTTCGGACGGGAGGGCATCTGATGGTCCGCGCAGGCACCACCCCGCACCCCCGGCTCGGCGTTGTCAAGCTCGCCTCGTGCGACGGGTGCCAGCTCATGCTCCTGAACCTCGAGGACGCGCTGCTCGAGATCGCCGAACGGATCGACATCGTCGAGTTCCCGGAGGCCACCACGCATCGTTCCAGCGGCCCGTATGACGTGGTCCTGGTCGAGGGCTCCGTCAGCACGCCCGAGCAGCTCGAGCAGATCCACGAGATCCGGCGCGAGGCGAAGCTGCTGGTGACCATCGGCGCCTGCGCCACCGCGGGCGGGATCCAGGCCATGCGCAACTGGGCCAACCACGAGGCGTTCCGGGCCGCCGTCTACGCCCATCCCGAGTACATCGAGTCGCTGGCCACCGCCCAGCCCGTGGCCGACTACGTCAAGGTCGACGCCGAGCTCCGCGGCTGCCCCATCAACGCCGAGCAGCTCCTGGAGCTCGTGACGTCGCTCCTGACCGGGCGCCGCCCCAACCTGCCGGACGAGGCCGTGTGTGCCGCGTGCAAGCGCGCCGGGCGCGTCTGCGTCATGGTCGCGAAGGGGATCCCCTGCCTCGGGCCGGTCACCATGACCGGATGCGGCGCGCTGTGCCCCGGGTTCGATCGCGGCTGCTACGGTTGCTTCGGGCCGCGCGAGCAGGCCAACGCGTCGAGCCTTGGCCGCCAGTTCGTCGAGATGGGGCGCACCCCGGCCGAGGCCGGCCGCCTCTTCGCCGGCTTCACCGGCTATGCCGAGCCGTTCCGCGAGCTGCTCACCGAGCTGGGTGGCGTGCCCGGCACCTCCGCCGCCGGCCAGGCCCGCCTGACGGACGGGGGGCATGAGCCGACGGGTGCGAGCCCGCGACCGGGAGGGAAGTGATGACGACTGAGGCGCCCTCGTTCGAACGCTCGTTCCGCGTCGAGGGAATCACCCGGGTCGAGGGCGAGGGCACGCTGCACCTGGTGGTCCGCGACGGCGAGGTCACCGAGGCGCGCCTGCGGATCTTCGAGGCGCCCCGCTACTTCGAGCAGCTCGTGGTGGGCCGGGACCCGGACCAGGTGCTCGACATCGTCGCGCGGATCTGCGGGATCTGTCCCGAGGCGTACCAGATGAGCGCGGCCGGGGCGTTCGAGTCGATCTTCGGCGTGACGGTCGACCCGCAGGTGCGGGCGCTGCGCCGGCTGCTCTACGCCGGCGAGTACATCGAGAGCCACGCGCTCCACGTGTACCTGCTGCACGCGCCCGACTTCCTTGGCTACCCGAGCGCGATCGATCTGGCGAAGGATCACCGCGCGGTGGTCGAGCAGGGCCTCGCGCTCAAGAAGGCCGGCAACGAGCTGATGGCGGTGGTCGGCGGCCGATCGATCCACCCCGTGAACGTCCGGATCGGCGGGCTGTACCGGGTGCCGGCGCGCGACGAGCTCCTGGCGATGCGCCCGGCGCTCGTCACCGCGCTCGAGCAGGCGAAGGCGACGCTCGATTTCGTCGCCCGCTTCGAGGCACCGCCCTTCGAGCGCGACGTGCGCCTGGTGTCGCTGAAGCACCCCGCGGAGTACCCGCTCTTCGACGGGCGCATCGTGTCGAACGACGGCTCGATCGACGTCGGGATCGGCGACTGGCGGACCGTGTTTCGCGAGGAGCAGCACGAGGGGAGCAACGCGCTCCACGCCCGGACGCACGCCGGGGAGACGTACCAGCTGGGTCCCTCCGCGCGCGTCACGATCGCGGCCGAGCAGCTCCACCCGGTCGCGCGGGAGGCGCTCGAGCGGACCGGGCTGCGCGACCAGATCGCGCGCAACCCGTTCTGGAGCATCGCCGCGCGCGGCGTGGAGCTGGTGCACTACTGCGCCGAGGCGCTCGACATCGTCGACGCGTACCAGCGGCCCGCGGAGCCGTTCGTGCCCTGGACCCCGCGCGCCGGGGCCGCCGGCTGGGGGTCCGAGGCCCCGCGCGGCATCTGCTGGCACCACTGGGAGACGGACGAGCGCGGGTTCGTGACCCGGGCCCAGATCGTGCCGCCCACCAGCCAGAACCAGGGCCAGATCGAGGCGGACCTGCGCGGCTTCGCGCCGTCGATCCTCTCGCTCGACCACGGCGAGGCGACCCGGCGGCTCGAGCAGCTGATCCGCAGCTACGACCCGTGCATCTCGTGCGCGACACACTTCCTGGACGTTACGATCGAGGAGTCGTGACGGCGGGTTCGACGGATGTCCCATCGCGAACCGGATCCGGCGGCCCGAGCCGCCGGATCCTCGTGCTTGCCTGCGGCGAACGCGAGCGGGGCGATGACGCGGCGGGCCTCCTCGCGGCCGATCTCCTCGAGGCCTGGCTCTCGGGGCCGGCCGAGCGCCGACCCGGAACACTCCCTCCGCCACCCCTCCGGCGCGCCGCCGAAAGGCTGGGCAGATGGGTCGACGTGCGACGCGTGGGGCAGCTCGAGCCCGACGACCTGCTGGCGGTCGGGCCGGACCAGGTGGTGGTGATCATCGACGCGGTCCGGGGCGTCCCACCAGGGACGGTCGTGTGCCGGCCACTGGCCGACCTCGCGGCCGGGGGTCCCGCGCCGCGCTCGTCGCACATGCTCCCCCTCCCCGACGTGCTCGGGCTGGTGCAGACGCTCCGCGGCTCGCTCCCGCAGGGGGAGTTCGTCGGGCTGGGTGGCGCTTCGTTCGGGCTGGGGGAACCGCCCGCCGCCGCGGTGCTCGAGGCGCTGCCGGCGTTCGCCGCCGCGGTCCTCGACCGGGCGACGAGGCTCGCCGGCGACTGACCGCGCGATTCCCAGGGCGCGTAGGGTCGACAATGGCGCGAGGCGGTCCGGAGGCCACGCCTCGGTCCCGATCCGCGGCCGCCGCCATGTTGGAGGAGCGCAGGTGCCTCACGGCCCGATCCAGCCGAACACGCTCCGCGGCGGCGTGTCGCGCCCCAACCTCGTGGCGAGGTCGCTCGAGCGCGCGTCCCGGCTCGCAGGAAGCGGCCGGCGGCTGCCGTTCGGCCCCAACAGCGACGCCGTCGCGGCGCTCCTCGGCCGCGTCGCCGCGCTCGGCCCGGTGCAGGCCCAGCGGCTGGTGAGCTTCTGGTCGGCAGTGCCGGCAGACGAGCGCGCGCAGGCGCACGCCGCCGCCCAGCGGGCGGCCGAGAAGGGCGGGAGGCGCTCGGCGGCCCGTGCGGCGCAGACCGAGGCGATGCGCTGGCTCGACGACCAGCTGACGTCCTCCGACCTGTGGGGTGCCGAGGGCGCGTCGGGGCAGGCGCGCGACCGGGCGCAGATCCGGCGCGAGGCGTTCCCCGCCGTGCTCGACGCCGTCGCAGCGACGGTCCTCGCCGACCTCCTCGAGCGGCCGGCGCTGGACACGCTGCTCGGTCCGTGGCTCGCGGCTACCGGGCCGGCGGCGGACGCTGCGGGGGACGGCTGAGCGGGGGCGGGAGGCCCCATTCCTCGGGTCGGGCGGACCTACCCGGGCTGGTTGTCGATCTGCGCGCGCTGCAGGCGGCCCGAGTAGTCGACGTAGATCGCCTTCCACTCGGTAAACGTGTCGAGCGCGGCGTGGCCTGCTTCGCGGTGTCCGTTGCCGCTCCGCTTGATGCCCCCGAACGGCAGGTGCGTCTCCGCGCCGATCGTCCCGGCGTTGACGTACACGAGCCCCGCCCGGAGGTCCCGCATGGCGCGGAACGCGGTATCCACGCTGCGCGTGTAGATGCTCGCCGAGAGGCCGTACGGCGTCTGGTTCAGGGCGGTCACGGCCGCGTCGTAGTCCGGGACGGAGATCACCGAGAGGATCGGGCCGAAGATCTCCTCCTGCGCAAGTCGATCCATGGGCCGCACGTCGCGGACGACGGTCGGCTCGAAGAAGTGGCCGTGCTCCAGGCCGGGCCGGTCGGTCGCGGGCCCGCCACCGCAGACCACCGTGTGCCCCGACCGCGCCAGGTCGGCATAGCGGGACACCCTGGCCAGCGCCGCCGCGTTCACCAGCGGCCCCACGTCGGTCGACTCGTCGAGCCCGTCGCCGAGCCGGAGGCGCCCGACCCGGTCGGTCAGCCGATCGAGCAGCCCGTCGAGGATCCGCTCGTGCGCGATCAGGCGGCTGCAGGCGGTGCACCGCTGGCCGGTCGTCCCGAACGCCGACCAGACGATCCCGTCGACGGCAAGGTCCAGGTCGGCGTCGTCCATCACGATGATCGCGTTCTTGCCGCCCAGCTCGAGCGCGACCCGCTTGAGCCGCCGCGCCGCGACCTGTGCGATGCGAATCCCGGTCTCGGCGTGTCCCGTGAAGCTGATCACGTCGACGTCGGGGCTCTCGACCAGCGGCATCCCGGCGTCCCCGCCGGAGCCCGTGACGAGGTTGACGGTCCCTGCCGGGAAGCCGGCCCGGTCCAGCAGCTCGACGAGCAGGGCGGCGCTCCCCGGGGTGTCCGACGCGGGCTTCCACACCACGGTGTTCCCGGCGATGAGGGCCGGCATCATCTTCCAGCACGGGATCGCGATGGGGAAGTTCCACGGCGTGACGATCGCGGCCACCCCCAGTGGCTCGCGAACGCTCATCGCCCACTTGTCGGGCAGCTCCGACGGGACCGTGTCGCCGAACATGCGGCGCCCCTCCCCCGCCATGAGGAACGCGATGTCGATCCCCTCCTGGACGTCGCCGCGCGCCTCGGCCAGGACCTTGCCCATCTCCCGGGTCATGGCCCGGGCCAGGCGCTCCTTGTGCTCCGCGAGCAGCGCGGCGAAGCGGAACATCACCTCGGCCCGCCTGGGAGCGGGCGTCCGGCGCCAGGCCGGCCCCGCCACCTCCGCTGCCCGGACGGCCATCGCCGTGTCCGCCGCGCCGGATGCCTGGAAACGGCCGACGACGTCCCGCGTGTCGGCCGGGTTCAGCGACTCGAACGTGCCGCCCGCGACGGCCTCGATCCATTCGCCACCGATGAAGTTGCCGTAGATGGGGACGCCCGCCCGTGTCTCGGTCATGGCCGGGATTGTATGGGGGCGGAGTGAGGGTCGAGCCGGTGTTCGAACGCGCGCAGCCGCCAGAGCGGGATCACCGCGACCGCCAGCAACACGACGGTCGCGCCGAGCAACCCGTCGATCCCCTGCCACCGGGCGGCCTCGCCGCCGATCAGGCTCCCCGCCACCTGGCCCAGCGCCAGGAAGACGCTGTACAGGCCCATGATCGCGCCGCGGTCGAGCGGATGGGCCTCGGACACGTCCGCCAGGAGGCCGAGCGCCGCCGGGGTCGCGCCGGCCAGCACGAACAGCCCGATCGCGGCGCCGACCGTGAAGGCTGCCGGGACGGCCACGGGCTGCCCGCCGCTGTGGTTCACCACGAACGTGCAGGCGATGGATCCCGCGCCCCCCACGATGCCGTACAGGATGATGGTGGTCCGGCGAAGCGTCTTGAACCGGCCACCCCAGTAGAGCAGCCCCGCGAAGAACACGGCCAGCCCGATCGCCAGCCCCACGCTGACCTGGGTCGGCGTGAACCCGCCCATCAGAAGCTGGCGCCTGGCGACCGGCGAGTCGGCGCTCCGGACCAGCTGGAAGAGCGACTGGCTGGTCCACAGGCCGATCGCCGCGTTGACCGCGATCCAGGTCGGGGCCAGCAACCACACGTGCGAGCTCGCCAGCAGCGCCCAGTAGCGCCGCAGGCCAGGGCGACGCGGCGGATCGACCCCCGCGGACGCGGGCAGCTCCCGGACGCCGAAGCGGTAGATGAGCCACGAACCGCCGTACACGAGCGCGTTGAGGAAGAAGGCGGTGCGCCCGAACAGCTCGTAGAGCGGTCCCGCGGCGACCAGCCCGGTGCCCAGCCCGGCCAGGGTCGCCAGCTCGAAGCGCGCCACGGCTCGCCCGCGGAGCGGCTCGTTCCCGGCCGTGGCGCGCGCGATGTAGCCGAGGATGGAGGGCACGCTCGCCGCGCTCGACCCACCCTCCAGCAGCCGCGTGAGGCCCAGCAGCGGGATGCTCGTGGTGAGCCCGGTCAGGATCACCGCCACGGCTCCGAATCCGGGGCCGAGCTGCATGACGGGGCGCTGCCCCAGCCGGTCCGACACGATGCCGAACGGGGGTGACAGGAGCAGTTCCGCCACGAAGAACATGGCCGCCAGCAGGCCCACGATCGTCGGGTCGACGGCCTGGCCGCCGTGCCGTGGCAGTTCCGCCAGGTAGTACACGAGCAGCGCCCCGGTGAGCCCGGTGCTGAACCGGAGCGTGAACGTGCCGAGCAGGACGGCGACGAGGGAGCGATGCACCGCTCACAGGGTACCGAAACCGGGACGCGAGAGGGCCACGGTACGCCGAGGTCCGGGCCCCGGCGCGCTCCGCAGTGCCCGCGGCGGGGTCGACCTCGATCGGAGGGCCCCGTCCCGGGGCAGTCGGCGGCGTGTCGGCTAGACTGCCGCGGACATGACCGGACCGTTCGCCACGCCCCCCGTCCCGCCTGAGATCGAAGCGCTGGCCCGGCGCCGGGCGGAGGCCCGGGCGGCCAGGGACTGGCGTGCGGCCGATGTCCTGCGCGCCGGCATCGAGGCCGCGGGCTGGAAGGTCATCGACCAGGGCCTCCGGTTCAGGCTCGAGCCGGCCCATCCCCCCGACGTCGAGGTGGCCGGTCGCACCCGGTACGGCTCGAGCGGCTCGGTGCCGTCGCGGCTGGACGAGCCGCCCTCGGCACTCGCCACGCTCGTGCTCCTCGCGGACCGCTGGCCCGAGGATCTGGCCCGCGCGCTCGACGGGCTCCGGGCGCACGCACCGGCCGGGACGCACGTCGTCGTGGTGGCCAACGATCCGACCCCCGAGCAGGCCGACGCGCTCGAGTCATCCGACGGGACCGCCCCGGTCGCGGACGCCGCCCCCGAGCAGGTCTGGACGAGCGCCCCGCTGGGGCACGCGGCGGCGCAGAACGCGGGCATCCGCCGAGCCGCCGGCGAGATCGTGATCCTGCTCGACACGAGCATCGAGCCGACCGGCGACATCGTCACCCCGGTGGTGGAAGCGCTGCGCGACCCGTCGGTCGCGGTGGTGGGCGGGTGGGGCATCGCGTCCGGCGATCTGCGGCACTTCGACGACGCCGGGCCCGGCGACGTCGACGCCATCGAGGCCTACCTGCAGGCCTTCCGCCGGGCCGACTACGCGGCACGGGGCCCGCTCGACGAGCATTTCCGCTTCTACCGCAACCTCGACATCTGGTGGAGCCTGGTGCTGCGGGACGAGGGCGAGCACGGGCCGCACCGTCGAGCTCTGCGGCTCGAGCTGCCTGCCGTCCGGCATGCGCACCGCGGCTACACGAGCGTGCCCGAGCCCGAGCGGGAGCGCCTGAGCCGCCGCAACTTCTACCGCATCATCGACCGGTTCGGGCAGCGGCGGGACCTCCTCCGGCAACCCGCGCCCCCTGCGAGGCGCGGGTCCGTCACCGGCTGACCCGCGGCTTCAGGAGTCCTGCGCGGCCGATCCCGGGCTCGTATCCGGCGCCGCCCGGGCGGCGCCCGGCACGTCGAACGCGGCGGCCGCCACCGTCGTGCCAGGCGTGGCTCCGACCGCCCCGCCGCCCCCGGTCCGGATGGTCGTGCCGAGCTGCAGTCCCACCACCAGCACGGCCACGAGCAGCAGCACGCCGCCGATCCGCAGCACGCCGGACAGCGGCGCCCTGGCGGGTCCTGGCGCCCCGGCCGGGTGCTGCCAGAGATCCGCGAGCCGGAGCCCCGTCGGCAGGAGGATCAATCCGAGCCAGACCCCGGCGATCAGGCCGCCGATGTGGGCAAAGATGTCGATCCCGACCCCGCCTCCGATCAGCCCCAGGTCGAGCACCAGGTTGAACACGATCAGGAACCCGATCTGGCGCGCCAGGGCGTCGGCGCCCCGGCCCAGGAGCGGGTTGTGCACGCGGTAGGCGATGAACACGACGCCGAACAGCCCGAAGATCGCCCCGCTCGCACCGACCGCGTTCTCGGACAGGAAGATGTAGCTGAGCACCGACCCGGCGATCCCGGACAGCACGTACATGAGCAGGTACTGCGTGCGCCCGTAGATGCGCTCCACCAGAGGGCCGACCAGGTAGAGCGCGTACATGTTGAACGCCAGGTGGAGCAGCCCGGCATGCACGAGTACCACGCTGAGCAGCCGCCAGTACTCGCCACGGGCCACCGCCGCCTTGTCGAGCATCAGGAGGTTGGTGATCGCGGCTCCCTGCGCGCCGCCCACCATCTGGAAGAGGCCGATGGCGATCGTGACCACCAGGATCGCGTAGGTGACGATGGGCTGGTCGATCCCGCCGGCCCGCGACCGGCCGAAGTAGCGCCCGGCTGCGCGCCGGTCGCCGAGCTCCTTGCTGAGCCAGCCGAGCCGGGACGCGATCTCGGCCCTGGCCTCCCGGGGGGCACGGCGGTCTGCCTGCCGGTACGCGTCGAGGGCGCCCCGCAGATCGCCCTGGCGGACGCGCGCGGCGGCCAGCTGGCGCCAGGCGATCCAGCTCAGCGGGGTCTCGGGCGCCTGCGTCGCGAGCCGCCAGCCCTCGAGCGCGGCCTCGTCCTCGTCCATGCGGTAGCGGCACTCGGAGAGGCCGAGCAGGGCGGCCACGTGCAGGTCGGGGTCGCGATGGCCGACCACGCGGGAGTAGAAGGCGGCGGCCTGCTGGTACTCCCCCTGCGAGGCGAGGGCGTCGGCACGCTGGACCAGTGCCTGGGCGGCCGCTCGATCGAGCGGGCCGGTCGCGAACGGGTCGCGGGGCCGGGCGCCGGTGTCGTCAGCCACGGGGAGCGTCGGTCATGGGGGGCGCCGATCGCGCGGATCGGTGGAGGCGGTCGTCAGGCACATTCGGCTGAGTGTAGCGGCTGGTGGCGCCGGGCACGGTCCGCCGGGGCTGATTCGTCCCGCCGGCACGCGTCTGTCCCTCGAGCACGCGCAGCTCGCGCGCCGGCGCGTCCGGTGGCACGATGCGCGGCATGGACGTGCACTTCCTCGGGGCCGCGAACACGGTGACCGGCTCCCAGTTCCTCCTGACGACCGACCGCGCCCGGATCCTGGTCGATTGCGGGATGTTCCAGGGCAGCCCGAACGAGTCGGTGCGCAACCGGGTCCCCCTCGCCTACGACCCGGCGTCGCTGGACGCGATCGTCCTGACGCACGCCCACCTGGATCACTGCGGGCTGATTCCGCACGTGGTCGCCGAAGGGTTCCGTGGCCCGATCTACGCCACGCGCGGGACCGTGGAGCTGGCGGGGCTCGTCCTCCTCGACTCCGGGAAGCTGCAGGAGGAGTTCGCGAAGCGCGAGGCGCGCTGGGCAAGGCGGCATCCCGACCGGGCCGTCGTGGAGGAACGCGAGCTGGCGGCGGCGATCGAGGCGCAGGTCGAGCTGGCGCAGGCGGATGAGCCGGCCGGGGCGGAGGGGCCGATCCCGGTGCCCGGGCCGGCGACGGCGGACGAGCCGGCACACGCCATGGGGCCGGCGCAGGCGACCCACCCGAGCACGAGCGGCGGCAGCCTTCCCCCGGCCGCAACGCCGAAGGGCCGTCCCAACCCCGAGCACGCCATCCTCACCGGGGCCGCCCAGGTCGAGGTGGAGATCGACGAGCCGCTCTACGATCAGCACCAGGCGCGCGCTGCCCTCGGCCAGTTCCGTGGCATCGATTACGGACAGCGCGTGCGGGTCGCGCCCGGGATCGCGGCCACCTTCCTGGACGCCGGCCACATCCTGGGTTCGGCGATCATCCGGCTCGAGGTCGACGCAGGGCCCGACCACCCGGCTCGCACGCTCGTCTTCTCCGGCGACCTCGGTCCCGTCGACACCCCCATCCTGCGCGATCCCACCCCCATCCCCTCGGCCGACTACGTGTTCGTCGAGTCCACCTATGGCGGCCGTGAGCACGAGCCCCACGAGGAGGCGGTCCGTCTCCTGGCCGAGGCGGTCCGGCTCGTCGCGGAGCACGACGGCGTGCTGCTCGTGCCGTCGTTCGCCATCGGCCGGACGCAGGAGATCGTCTGGGAGCTGAACCGGCTCGTGGACGCGGGACGGATCCCTCTCCTGCCGCTCTTCCTCGACTCGCCGATGGCCTCCCACGCCAGCGACATCTACCGCCGCTACAGCGACTACTGGGACGAGGAGACCCGCGACCTGCTGGCCCGCCACGAGGCGCCGCTCGATTTCCCGAACCAGGTGGTGACCAGCGACTTCGAGGATTCGCAGGCCATCTCGAGGGCGAAGCGGCCCTACATGATCGTGGCATCGAACGGGATGCTCACCGGGGGCCGCGTGCTGGGGCATCTGCGCGAGCTGATCGGCGACCCGGGCGCCGTGCTCCTCTTCGTGGGCTACCAGGGCGTGGGCACCCTCGGCGCCCACCTCCAGGCTGGCGCGAAGACCGTCCGCATCGACGGCGAGACACGCGTGGTGCGCTGCCAGGTCCGCTCGATCAGTGGCCTCTCGGCACACGCCGACGAAGCTGGCCTCCTCGCCTGGCTGGGCGCCTTCGCCGCCGGGAAGCGTCCCGGGGACGCCGGGTTCCCGCGGCACGTCTTCATCGTGCACGGCGACCCCGAGGCGCAGGAGGCGCTGGAGCCCAAGGTCCGCGGCATGGGGTTCGAGACGCTCGTGCCGCACTGGCACCAGCGGGTCACGCTGGACTGACCCTGAGGCTGCGCGGCGAACCCCCCGGGCGGGCCGGTCTACCGCCGGCTGGGGGTCCGGAGCGTCGAGACGCACGTGGTGCCGGGCCGGCCAGGGCCACGATCTCTTCGTTTCCCGCAGCGCGCACCGATACTTATGCTTGACATAACCTTGCTGACGCGCATAATAAGAGCCAGCAAAGCAACCATTCGTCACGCAGTATGGAATCGACGACGACCACGTCTCACACCGGCACCCCCACCGACGCTGCTGTCAGCGAGCTCCTCGCGCTGATCGCAAGAGAGCGGGCGTCTCACGTCCGCCGGTGGTGCCGGCAGGACATCAGCATGACGGCGCTACACGTGCTCATGGTGCTCGAGGCCAGCGGGCCCCTCGCGATGAGCCGCCTGGCCGACATTCTGGAGGTCGCCGTCTCGAACGCCACCGGGATCGTGTCCCGGATGGAGGAGCGCGGACTCGTGCGCCGCACTCACGATGAGACCGACCGCCGGGTCGTGTTCGTCACCGCCACCGATCTCGGTCGCCGGGTGCTGGAGGACCGCGAGTTCATGCGGGCCGAGCAGCTGCGGCAGGTGCTCGCCGCCATGACCGACCAGGGGCGCACCGACTTCGTGCGCGCCATTCGCGAGTTCCTCACCACCGCGGAACGACTCCGCGCGGAGGGCCGCCTCGTCGAGGACGAGTCGGACCAGCTCTCCCCTCGCCTCTCCACCGTTCCCACCGGTCCACTTCGCACATAGCCACAGACCACGCGCGCGGGCGCCCACCCCCCCACCCAGGAGACACGTTTCATGGAAAGCCTGCCGGTCACCTCCGGCTCCTCCGGGGCCACGCATCCGGCCATCGAGGTCAACCCACGCGCCCGATTCGAAATCCTCTTCGCAGTCCTCCTGGGGCTGTTCCTGAGCGCGCTCGACCAGACGATCGTGGGTCCGGTGCTGCCCCGCATCGTCACCGACCTGAACGGCGCGGACCTGTACACGTGGGTGGTGACCGCCTACCTGCTCACCAGCACGGTCACCATCCCGATCTACGGCAAGCTGTCCGACCTGTACGGCCGGCGGCCGTTGCTGATGGCGGGCATCGTGCTGTTCCTGGCCGGCTCCGCGCTGTCGGGCCTCAGCCAGACGATGTGGCAGCTGATCCTCTTCCGTGCCGTCCAGGGCCTGGGAGCGGGCGCGCTGTTCCCGATCTCCCTGGCCGTGATCGGCGACCTCTTCACCCCGGCTGAGCGGGGCAAGTACCAGGGGCTCTTCGGGGCCGTGTTCGGCATCGCGTTCCTGGTCGGCCCCTTCCTGGGCGGGTTCCTGACCGATCACGTGAGCTGGCACTGGGTGTTCTACGTCAACCTGCCGATCGGGCTGGTGTCGCTCTACTTCATCTGGCACCTGCTCCCGACCGTCAAGCGCGCAGGCAGCCGCTTCAACCTGGACCTGCCGGGCGTCGTGACCCTCACGCTCGCCATCGTCCCGGTGCTCGTCGCGCTCACGATCGCCGAGAACGGCGACTGGACCGCGCCCGGGGTCGTGGGCGGCTTCGCCATGGGCATCGCCTTCCTGGCCGCCTTCATCGTCGCCGAGACCCGCGCCGAGGACCCGGTGATCCCGCTCGACCTCTTCCGCAACCGGACGTTCACGGTGTCGAGCATCGCCACGTTCCTCGCGTCGTTCGGTTTCGCGACCGCGATCATCTTCCTGCCGCTCTGGTTCCAGGTCGTGCAGAACGCCAGCTCGACCGCCTCGGGCTACGACCTCTTCCCGTTCCTCTTCGGGCTCATCGCGAGCTCGGTGGTCTCCGGCCAGGTCGTCAGCCGCACCGGCCGCTACAAGTGGCTCCTCGTCGGGTCCATGGCGCTGGTCGCCTTCGGCCTCGCGCTGTTCACGAACCTGCGCGCCGACACGCCGACGCCCACGCTCTGGCTGTGGATGGTCGTGGCCGGCATCGGCGTGGGTCCGATGATGGCCGTCTTCACCCTGATCGTGCAGAACGCCGTCCCGTTCCGGCTGCTCGGCACGGCCACCAGCGACCTCACCCTGATGCGCCAGATCGGCACCTCGGTGGGGCTGACCGTCGCCTTCACCCTCTTCGAGAACAACCTGACCTGGGGACTGCTGCGCGGCCAGATCATCGCCGCGGGTGCCCCGGCGGCGTACGTGCCGCCGGCCGCGCCGGCGGGGTTCAACATCGGCCAGGAGCTGACCTCCGTGGGAGGAAGCAGCGCGACGCAGTTCCTGACCCAGATCCCGGCGCAGCTCCAGCCCATCTTCCTCGACGGCTTCCACCAGGCGTTCTCGATCGCGCTCGGGAACTCCATGTGGATCGGCGTGGGCGCCGCGGTCATTGCCTCCGCGGCCGCCGTGTTCCTCCACGAGCTCCCACTGCGGGCAACGCACGCAGCGCAGCACGTGGAGGCGAGCGTGGAGGGGAACCTGGTGCCGGTCCGCGCGGAGGCGGGCGAGTAGGCGAGCGGAGCCTGCCGCCGTCTGCTCGACGCTCGCCGGCCCGGCACCCACCGACGTCGGGCAACGCGTGGCTGGCGCATCCGCGCCGCGGGACGGCGGCCGGCGGTCAGGGTGTGTTGCCGGCGTGGATCTCGCGCGTCAGGTGCTCGGTGTAATCCGGGAGGTGCCGCTCGTACCCGTCCGACATGAGGGGTGACGAGATCATGAAGTCGGCCGTCGCCCGGTTGCACGCGACCGGGATGTTCCACACGACCGCGATCCGCAGGAGCGCCTTGACGTCCGGGTCGTGCGGTTGCGGCTCGAGGGGATCCCAGAAGAACACCAGGAAATCGATGGTCCCATCCGCGATCATGGCGCCGACCTGGAGGTCGCCACCGAGCGGACCCGACTGGAGCTTGGTCACGGGGATCTCGAGCTCGCGTTCGAGGAGCGCGCCGGTGGTTCCCGTGGCGAACAGGTCGTGCTGCGCCAGCAGGAGCCGGTTGTAGCGGGCCCACTCGACCAGGTCCTGCTTCTTGTTGTCATGGGCCACCAGCCCGATCTGCTTGCGAACGTCCAGCCTGCGCTTCATGCCGTCTCTCCTTCAAAGGATGGCGGGGCTCGCGCGGCGGCGGAGGCGATCCCGGTCGCCGGCGGATCCTACTCGGCGCCGTGCACGATGAGGACGGGGATGGCGCTGTGGGCCGCGACCTGCGCCGACACCGACCCGAGCAGCACGCTCTGCAGCCGTCCGAGCCCGCGCGTGCCCATCACCAGCAGGTCGTACTGGCCCGAGGCGGCCGCATCGAGGATGGCCGGCGCTGGTTGCCCCGCACCCAGCGCGTCCTTCCGCACGGTGGGGCCGCCCGCCGCCTCGACGGCGGCCGCCTCCTCATCCAGGATCACCTGGGCCCGCCGGATGGCCGCCTCGAGATCCTCCGAGTACCCTGGCTCGCCCTCGAAGCCGGGCGGCTCGTGGTACACCGTGAGCAGCGTCAGCGTCGCGCCCATCCCTCGGGCGCACCCGGCGGCGGTCAGGGCGGCCTGCCGGGCATGGTGGCTGCCGTCCACCGCAACGAGAATCCGCTTGAACATCGAGTCCACCCTCCTCTGGGCCCGCCGACGGCCGGGTGCCTGTTGCCTAGGGTAACGAACACGTCGAGGACCCTCGCGCCGCCGGCGCAGCTCGCTGTGCGCGAACGAAGCAGGTTTCGCGCCGCCAGGACCCGGCCGGAACGCCGGATGACGACACCGAAGCGCCCCGCTGGAACGAGGGCGCGGTGTGGTGGGAACAGGAGCCTGAGGGAGGGCCATACCTCTCAGGTTGCCCACCATCGCGCCACGGTGACCGGCGATCGCGCCGAGACGCTCAAGCGCCGCAACGAGCCTCGATTCGAGAGCAGGGGGCCCAACACGGCGTTGTCGCGCGACAGGGTCTCGGCCTCATGGGCCTGGCGATTGGAGGTCGCTCGCGTCACCTCCGGTGCGCCGCTGCCCTCGGGCTGGACGCACGGTGCATCAGGCCTCGGCGAGTCCCTTCAGCCTGGTCAACATCTCCGTCACGTGCGCCTCGGAGGTCCGCTGCCCCACGGCGCCCAGCAGCTTGCCGAGCACCCCGAAGGGCAACTCCACATGCTCGTCGAAGGTGAACCGGCAACCGGTCGTGACGGGCTCCAGGCTCCACCGCTGGTCATACGCCTTGACTCCCGAGCCCGACGTCATGTGAAACGCGAGCACCCGGTTCTCGATCCACTCGATGGTCTCGAAGTCAATCTTCAGCAGCGGCCCGACCGCCCGTTCCTCGACGTGCACGTGCGCGCCGGGGCCCCGCTGTCCTTCGTCGAGATACCGGAACTCGTTGAGCGTGACGTACCAGCCCAGGACCTTGTCCGGCTCGACCAGGAGCGGCCAGACCCGCTCCGGTGGCGCGGCGATCTCGATCGACCGATGCACATCCATGTCACTCCCCCCCTGCCCGCACGCTGCAACCGACGTCGACAGGAGCGCCTGCCCCTGCATCCCCGTGGGCCGCCAGTCTTCGCCTCGTCCACCGTGCAACGCCAGTGCCGTTCGACGCGAAGCGCCTGGTGGGCACGCTGCGCAGGGGCGCGACTCGCGGGGCGGGGGCACGATCCCGCGATGGTGTGCGGGTGCCAGCGTCGTTGCGCGTACCATGAGGCTCCGACCCGCGGCCGCCGGGTCCACGCCGAGATCCGTGCCCCGGGCGGAGGAGGCATCGCCATGCAGGCGTTTGTGGTCACGGCCGAGGACCGGCCGGGCGAGCTGGCGCGGCTGGGTC
>JAJYNP010000088.1 GCA_021786265.1 Chloroflexota bacterium | reverse complement strand
CGCGGTGCCATCCTTCGCGCGGGAGGGCTACCGGCGCACGGACGTGTCGCCGCGCGACATAGCGGCCTCCCTCGCCTGGCCCGGGTCGTGGCGCATGGCGTTGCCGTACATCCGGACCGGACTGGCGGAGATGTGGCGGGATGTCTCGAAAGCGGCGTTCGTCGGTGTGTTGCGCCGGTACGTGCCGGAGCTGCGCCCGGAGGACCTGGAGTTCGGGCCGACGGGAGTCCGCGCCCAGTTGCTCCGGGTCGACGGGCAACTGGTCGACGACTTCAGCCTCGGCGAGGGCGACGCGATCATCCACGTGAGGAACGCGCCCTCGCCCGCCGCCACGGCCTCCCTCGCGATCGGCCGAATGCTCGCGGAGCGCGCGGTCGACCGGTTCGGCCTACGCGCCCGCCTGCCCGCCTGACGGTTCGGATGCCGGGGCGGTGCCGGAGTCCTGGGCGCCATGGGCTGCGGGCGCCGGACGGGAGACGGGTGCCGGCCCGGCGGCGATCAGGCCGGCCAGGCTGCCGAGCGTCGCGGCATCCGGCGCGTGCTCGAAGGCGGCGAGTGCGGCGGCGATCCACCCGCGGGTCGCCGAGAGGTCGACTCGCCGGATCGCGTCGCCGAGGATCCCGGTCGACTCGTCGGGCACCAACGCCAGGCGACGTGCCGACCCCTGGAGGTTGCGCCGCACTCCCTCCGGGTTGCCGCGGACCGCGTGCACACCGGCGGCGGCGAGCTTGATCAACGCCTGGTGGAGCGCCCGCTCGGCCTGGTCGTCGGACCCCATCCAGCCGGGCTCCAGGATCTCGTGGGCCGCGAAGAAGTCGCCGGCGGCGTAGGCGGCCAGGGAGCGGTCCAGCGCGCGGAGGCGCTCCTCGGGCGGCAGCGGCCGGAACGCCTTCAGCCTGCCGTCCGGATCCCGGACCAGCGTGCCGCGCTCCCCGATTCCTTCCCCGTCCGTCGGATCGTCGGCGTCCTCGCGGCAGGAACCCTCGCCCGGGGATGGCGCGCTGACCGGTCCCGGCTCGTCCACGCTGGCCGCCGTTCCGCTCGGTGCCGCCCCTTCCGCGCTGTCCGCCGTTCCGCCCGGTCCCCGGCCCGTCCCCGACGCGCGGGGCTCTCGCGGCCCGCGCGTCTCGCCGGCACGCGCCCGATCCCCGGATCGTGCCGGCCGGCCGGCCGGCGAGTACCCCTTCGAGGCCCCCGGGAGATCGGCAGCCCGCGCCGACCATCGCCCGTTCCGCGCCTCCACCTCGAGCGGCAACCCGAAGCACGCGGTCAGCGATTTCGCCGTGAGGGTGGATTCCAGCGGTCCCGCCGCCAGCACCCGGCCGCGTCGCAGGAGCAGCGCGTGCGTGAACCCGGCCGGGATCTCCTCCACGTGCTGCGTCACGAACACGATCGAGCGCATGCGCCGGTCAGCGGCCAGGCCGGCCAGGCTCCTCACCAGCAGTTCCCGGGCCCCGAGATCCAGGCCCGCGCTCGGCTCGTCGAGCAGGAGCAGGTCGGGCGAGGCCATCAATGCACGGGCGACCTGCACGCGCTGGCGCTCGCCCTCGGAGAGCGTCCCGAGCGCGTGCAGCGCGAGGGTCGCACACCCGAGCCGCGCCAGGAGCGCCACCGCGAGCGAGACGTCCTCCGGGGCCGGCTCCGCCCAGTACGGGTCGAGCACGCCGCTCCGGCCGGTCGCCACTGCCTGGAGCACGGTCAGGTCGGGGTGCAGCAGGCGCGCCAGGGCCGCGCTGGCGTACCCGATCCGCGACCGGAGCGGCCGCACGTCCGTGCGGCCGTGCGTCGCACCGAGCACGGTGACGCGCCCGGCCGACGGGAACAGGTAGAGGCTCGCGACCTCCAGCAGCGTCGTCTTGCCGGCACCGTTCGGGCCCAGCACGATCCAGCGCTCGCCCTCACGGACCACCCAGTCGATCCCCTCGAGGATGGACCGGCCGTCACGGGTGAGCGACACGCCCTCCAGGACCACCACGTCTGGCACACGCGGATGGTACCGGTGCGGCGCGCGATCGGGGTACCGCGGGATCGATGGGGGTCCTGCGCGATGCTCCGTTTGACGTTTTCGGCGAAATCACGGAGAATTCCGCCATCAAGACAACGCCGCCGGCGCCCGCGGCGGGTCGAGCAACGCTCCCCGCGCGCGCCGCGACATCAGGCTCAGGTCGCCTGTCAGGTCGGCCACGAGCGACAACACGCGCCGCCGCATGCAGTGCAGGCTGGCGCAGGGAGATCAACGTGAACACGTCCACCAGCTACACGCAGGCCGGAGCCAGGCGCCGGCTGCGCCGTCGCGCCCAGCACGGGTTCGACCGCGAGCTCTTCTGCGGCACCAACGGGTGCGCCTCGCGCCTGGACCTCGACGAGCGGACCGGCCTCGCCACCTGCCGCATCTGCGGCTTCACACGCCGAGTCGGCGCAGCCACGCACTGAGGCGCGGCAGGGGCTCCGGTTCCTGTGATGAGGCGGACCGCCCTACCCGACAGGATGGCCGCCGGAGACCTGCAGACGCGCACCCCCTCCCCCCTCGCGTAGGGCACAACGCGACCGTCGTACCACGACAGGGGGCCGAGCGGCCCGTCCCGGGCACGGGCGGCCGGAAGGACACTGTCGGCATGAGTACCGATGCGTCCCTCCATGAATCACGCCCTCCTCGGTATCCCGGCATCCCGGCCATCGTCGACGGCTCGGAGGCGATCGCGCACGTCGAGACCCGCATCTCGGAAGCGGCCTGCGCCTACCCGATCACGCCGTCCACCACGATGGCGGCCGTCTACCAGGTAGCCGTGGCCGAGGGGCGCACGAACCTCTGGGGGACCACCCTTCGTTTCGTCGAACCCGAGTCTGAGCATTCCTCGGCCAGCGCCGCCGAGGGTTTCGCGCTCGCCGGCGGGCGCGTCACGAACTTCACGGCCGGCCAGGGCCTCCTCCTGATGAAGGAGGTGCTGTACGTCATCTCCGGCAAGCGTCTCCCGGCGGTCTTTCACGTCGGCGCACGCGCGCTCACCAGCCAGTCGCTCAACATCCACGCGGGACACGACGACGTCATGGGCGTGGCAGACGCCGGGTGGGGCATCCTGTTCGCCCGCAACGCGCAGGAGGCGGCCGACCTGACCGCGATCTGCCGGCGCGTGGCCGAGGAGACGGAGACCCCGTTCCTCTGCGTGCAGGACGGCTTCCTCACCACCCACACCATGGAGAACGTGCTCCTCCCCGAGGACGAGCTCCTGAAGGGCTACGTCGGCGACCCGCGTGCCTCGATCCGCGACCTGTTCGACCCGGCCCAGGGCCTGATGACGGGCGTGGTGCAGAACCAGGACAGCTACATGAAGGGCCGCATCGCCCAGCGTGCCTTCTACGACCGGCTGTCCGAGGTCACGCACGAGGCGATGCGGGAGTGGGGCGAGCTGACCGGACGGCAGTACGACCTGGTCAACCCGTACCGCTGCGACGACGCGGAGTACATCCTGCTCTCGATGGGGACGATCGCGGACACCGCGATCACCGTGGTCGACCACCTCCGGTCGCTCGGCCGCAGGGTCGGCTGCATCGGGATCACGGCGTACCGCCCGTTCCCCGCCGCGATGCTGGCGGGACTCATCCGCAACACGACCGCCGTGGCCATCGTCGAGCGCACGGACGAGCCGGCCGCGGCCGACAACCCGGTCACCCGGGAGACGAAGGCCGCCCTGGCCGACCTGGCCGCCGACGGCAACCGTGTCCCGCGGGTCCTCTCGGTGTCCGCCGGGCTGGGGAGCCGCGACGTGGCCGCGGGCGACCTGATCGCCGTCTTCGATCGACTCGTGGACGCCGAGGCGGTCCGCCGGCAGCCTCACGTCGTGGTCGGCATCCGCCACCCGCTGGCGATCGAGTCGCACGACATCGACCTCCGGCCGGCCGGCGCGTACAGCCTGCGGGGCCACTCGATCGGCGGGTTCGGGTCCGTCACCACCAACAAGTTCCTCGCCACCCTCATCGGCGAGCTCTTCGACATGCACGTGCAGGCCTACCCGCGCTACGGCTCGGAGAAGAAGGGCCTGCCCACCACGTACTACCTGACCATCGCCGACGCGCCGATCCGGCAGCACAACGAGCTCTCTCACGTGGAGTTCGTGCCGCTGCACGACGTCTCCGCGTTCGCGATGGGCGACCCGCTGGCCGGGCTGGCCGACGGTGGCACGGTCTTCCTGCAGACCCCGCTCGCGGATGCCGCCGAGATCTGGCAGTCCGTGCCCGCCGAGGCACGGGCCCAGATCCTGGCCCGCAACATCCGGGTCACCGCGCTCGACACCGCGGCCCTCGCGGCGGAGTTCGCGCCGCGGCCGGACCTCGTGGTCCGGATGCAGGGCGTGGCCCAGGTGGGTGTCTTCCTGCGCGTGTCGCCCTTCGCCGCGCGGGCGGGCCTCGATCGCGACGAGCTCCTGGACGCCGTCCACAAGCTCCTGCCCCGTTTCTTCGGCAAGCGCGGCGGCAACGTGGTCGAGGCGAACTACGCGGTGATCGAGCGGGCGTACGACAAGCTCATCGATGTGACCGCGGCCATCGGCGGCGAACCGGTGGCGGCGGCTGTCCTGGAGGCGTCCCGATGACCGAGACCGTACCGCGCACGGTGGGGGAGCTGATGCACGGCGAACCCATCGTGGTGCGCGCAGACGCGCCCCTCTCCGAGGCGGCCCGGCTGCTCGACCAGCACCGCATCCACGGCCTGCCCGTGGTCGACGGCGAAGGTGCCCTGGTGGGTGTCGTGAGCCAGACCGACCTGGTGCGGGCACGGGCCACCGACCACCTGTGGTCGAGCTGGCCGGGATTGTCGGTGCGCCATCTCATGACGTCTCCGGCCCTGACCTGCCGCGTCGACACCCCGGTGCAGGAGGCGATCGGGCTCATGGAGCTCAACCGCGTCCACCGCCTGGTGGTGGTGGACGAGCAGGGACGCCGGCCCGTCGGGATCTTCTCGACCACCGACGTCGTTCATCACCTGGTGGGGGCCCCCGATGCCTGAGCAGCTGCTACCCGTGATCGATGCCCCCGGTGGCCCGCTGAGCGAGGAAGAGCACGCCGCGCGTGCCCAGGCGATGGACGCCGCCCCCGTCGTCTTCGATGTCGAGGCGTACGTCGAGGACTTCAACCGGTCCGTGGTCGGCGCGTACCGCCGCGGCATCGCCGATGTCGAGCTGCCGGCGGATTCCGGCGTCGCCCGCAGCATCATCCCGCCGGGAACGGCGGCGGTGCGCGACTTCAGCAACCTCTCGGCGCACATCCCCCAGTTCATCGCCGACCAGTGCGTGGGCTGCATGGCGTGCGTCAGCGCCTGCCCGGACACGGCGATCCTTGCCGTGGCCGTCCCCGAGTCCCAGCTGGAGCCGGCGATCGGGGCGTTCGCGTGGAAGCGCGCGGACGGTGCCCGGACGGCCGAGACCGCCAGCTCGCACTTCGTGCGGACCAGGAAGTACGCGGATGTGCCCGCCCGCAAGGGCATCGAGCCGGCCATGTTCGGGATCTTCGTGGATCCCCAGCACTGCAAGGGCTGCGCCGAGTGCGTCGACGTCTGCAAGGCGGAGGGCCACGACGCGCTGATCATGATCGACAAGGTCGCCCAGGAGCCCTCCGGCGACAGCACCCTCGAGCGCTACCGGCGCGACTTCTCGTTCTTCCGGAGCCTGCCCCCGACCCCGCCTGAATACCGGAACGAAAAGGCACTCGCGGACCTGATGCTCGGCGAGCAGGCGCTGGGGTACGTGGGTGGCGCCGGTTCCTGCGCCGGATGCGGCGAGGCATCGGCCGTCCGCATGCTCGTGGCCGCCACCCGGCAGGTCCACGGCCCGGACTCGATGGGGATCGTCGCCGAGACCGGCTGCAACACGGTGTACGGCAGCACGTATCCCTTCAACCCGTACCTGGTGCCCTGGACGAACTCGCTGTTCGAGAACGGCCCGGCCGACGCCATGGGCGTGCGGTTGCGCTGGGACCAGGCCGGCCACCCGGAGCGCCGCCTGTGGGTCTTCGGGGGGGACGGGGCGATGTACGACATCGGCTTCCAGTCGCTCTCGCGGATGGTCGCGTCGGGTGCCGACATCAAGGTGCTCGTGCTCGACACGCAGGTGTACTCGAACACCGGCGGGCAGTCGTCCACGGCGTCCTACGGCGGCCAGGTGACCAAGCTCTCGGCGTTCGGGAAGGCCATCCACGGCCGGCCCGAGCGGCGCAAGGAGCTCGGCCTGATCATGATGGCCCACCGCGACGTCTACGTGGCGTCGACCACGCCGGCGCACTACAACCACTTCTATCGCGCGGTCATGGAGGCCAACGAGTACCCGGGGCCGGCGGTGATCGTCGCCTACACGCCCTGCATGCCGGAGCACGGCATCGCCGATGACGCGGCGAGCCGGCAGGCGAAGCTGGCGGTCGACTCGCGCGCCTTCCCGCTCTTCACGTACGACCCGCGCCGCGGCGAGACCATGGCGAAGCGCCTCTCGCTCCAGGGCAACCCGAACGTGAAGGAGGACTGGTCCAAACTCCCCGACGGGACCCAGTTCGACTTCCTGGACTTCGCGAAGACCGAGGGCCGGTTCTCGCAGCACTTCCGTGACGGCACGCCGTCCGCCGAGATCCTGGCAACCCGGGACGAGCGCCTGGAGTACTGGCAGCTGCTGCAGGAGCTCGCCGGCATCCGCTGACCAGGGGACCGCGGGGTCCCGAACCGCGAATCTTCGGAACGGCCGGGGTCGCTCACCACCCCGGCCGTTCGCTGTGCCGCGGGTCCGTCACGCCGGGACGGCCGCCCCCTCCACCGCCGCCATTCCCAGGTCGAACGCCCGCAGGTCGATCTCGAGCGCCTCCGGCCGTTTCCTGCCGACGATGTCCCGCAGCGCCTCCCGCACGCTCTCGCCCCGGACGATGCCGGTCCGGCCGACCAGCGCGCCGAGCGCGACCACGTTGATCAGCCGGTCGTCGCCGGCCTCCCGCGCGAGCTGGGTGCAGCGCACCCGGATCTCGTCGATGTCGTCACGCCCTGCGGACGCCTCGACGAGCGAGTCGTTCACTACGAGGACGCCGCCGGGGACGATGGTCGGCCCGAACTTGGCGAGCGAGGGCGGGTTGAAGGCGACCGCCATGTCGGGGTGATCCACGATCGGCGAGCCGATGGGCTCGTCGCCGATGATCACCGTGCAGAACGCGGTGCCCCCGCGCATCTCCGGGCCGTACGAGGGGATCCAGATGACCTGGGACCCTTCGTCCATCGCGGCCTCCGCCAGGACGTGCCCGGCGAAGAGGATGCCCTGGCCGCCGAACCCGGCGAAGACGATGGAACGCTCCATCGTTCAGTCCTCCTTCGCGCTCTTCGGCCGCGCCGGTTCCATCCGGTCGACGAGGACCCCGAGCGGGTAGGTCTGCACCACCACCTCCTTGAGGTGGCGCATCGACTCCTGTGCCGTCATTCCCCACCCCACGGGGCAGTTCGACAGCACCTCGACGAGCGCGAACCCGGCACCCCGGATCTGGGCCTCGCACGCCTTCCTGATCAGCGCCTTCGTCTTCCCGATCGACGAGGGGTCGGCCACGGAGCCCCGCGCGGCGAAGGCCACGCCCGGCAGCACGGCCAGCATCTCCGTCATGGGAACCGGGTAGCCCGCCGTGCGGACGTCGCGCCCGGTCGGCGAGGACGTGGTGCGCTGCCCCACCAGCGTGGTCGGCGCCATCTGCCCTCCGGTCATCCCGTAGATGCCGTTGTTGACGAAGATGGCGGTGATCAGCTCGCCCCTGGCCGCGGCATGCACGATCTCGCCGGTGCCGATCGCCGCCAGGTCCCCGTCGCCCTGGTAGGTCAGCACGAACGCGTCGGGGCGGACGCGGCGGATGCCGGTCGCGACGGCGGGCGCGCGGCCATGCGGAGCCTCGCACCAGTCGTACGCCAGGTACTCGTAGGCGAACACCGAGCAGCCCACGGGCGCGATGGCGATGGTGCGCCCGTCGACCCCCAGGTCCTCCAGCACCTCGGCCACGAGGCGGTGCACGATGCCGTGGCCGCAACCCGGGCAGTACCGAGTGGAGACGTCGGTGAGCCGCTGGGGCCGCTGGTAGATGACCCGCGGCGTCGCGGGGGCGATCGCGGTCATCGCTTGCCTCCTTCGTGGCGCTGGTCGCGTTCCGCGGGACCGTGGAGTCCCCGGCCGCGCCGCTTGTGCGCCTGCGCGGATGCCACCGGCACCGTGTACCAGAGCGGCTGCCAGGCGTCGTCGCCGAAGATGCTGAGTGCCTCGTGACCCGTCTCGGGCTCGGGCATCGGCTCGTGCGGGTGGACGTGTTCCTCACCCGACACCGGGGCGGGCGGCCTGCGCCGCGCGCGCTGGGCACGGCGTGAGGGGACGCCGGTGGCCGCCAGTTCGTGGAGCGCCTCGACCACCTCGTCCGGCGAGGGCACCATGCCGCCGGTGCGCCCGTCGAACGTCACCGGGACCCGGCCCTCCACGGCAAGGCGCACATCCTCGACCATCTGCCCGGCCGAGAGCTCGACCACGAGCATTCCGCGGACGCGCTCGGCCACGCGGGCCAGCTCGGCGGATGGGAAGGGCCAGAGCGTGATCGGCCGGAACAGGCCCACGCGCAGCCCCGCGTCTCGAGCGCGCGCGATCGCCGTGCGCGCCACCCGTGCGGCCGTGCCGTAGGCCACCACCACCAGCTCCGCGTCGTCGAGCCGTTCACCGGTCCAGCGGACCTCGTGCTCGGCGATGGCGCGGTACTTCTCCTGGAGGTGCTGGTTGTGCTCCTCGAGATCCTCGGGATCCAGGTGGAGGGAGCGCACGACTCGCGGCGCCCGCCCGTCGGCGCCCTCGAGCGCCCACGATGCATCGAGGCGAGGAGGCGTCCGGAAGCGCTGCTCGACGGGCTCCATGGCCTGTCCCATGATTCCGTCGGCCAGCATGATCACGGGGGTCCGGTAGCGCTCCGCCAGCTCGAACGAGGTGGCGACCAGCTCCATCGCCTCGCCGATCGACGCCGGCGCCAGCACCGGCACGCGGTAATCGCCGTGCCCGTGGCCCTTCACCGCCTGGAAGTAGTCGCTCTGCGACGGCCCGATGCTGCCCAGCCCGGGGCCCCCGCGCATGACGTTGATGAGCACCATGGGGACCTCGGAGCCCGCCATGTAGCTCATGCCCTCCGCCATCAGGCTGATCCCGGGACCGGAGGACGAGACCAGCACGCGTGCGCCGGCCGCGGCGGCGCCCAGTGCCATGTTGATCGCCCCGAGCTCGCTCTCGGCCTGCACGAACGGCCGGCCCAGCTCGGGCATCCGGCGCGCCATCCACTCGAGGAGCTCGGCCTGGGGGGTGATGGGGTAGCCGAAGTAGGCGTCGCAGCCCGCCTGGATCGCCGCCTCGGCGATCGCCTCGTTGCCTTTCATGAGGACGCGGCGAGGGGTCTCGCGCGTCCCCTCTAACGAGAAGGAGGGGGCCTCTCCGGGGGTGGGCGCGGGGATGGCAGTCGGGGCCGGCACGGTGGTCATCGCGCGGCCTCCTTCGGTGCCGCGTACACGGTGAAGACCGCATCGGGGCACACGCGCGCACAGAAGGCGCAGCTGGTGCATGCCGCAGCATCGGTGAGCTGCACCGGGTGGTAGCCGAGCCGGTTGACGGTGCCCTCATCGAGCGCGAGGCAGGACTTGGGGCACGCCGTCACGCACAGCTCGCAGCCCTTGCAGCGGTCGCTCCTGATCTCCAGCGGCGACCACGAAACGAGGGCCGGCGCGAGCACACTGCGCGACGGCGCCGGCAACGAGAGCGTCATGAAACGCGCCTCCATTGCGGAACTGACGAGCCGAGCCTCTGCCCGGCACACCGGGGCATCAAGGGCCGAACGGCGGGATGTTGGCGGGCCCGTTCCCGTGACGCGCGACGGCGCCCTGCCCCGGCAACATTCCGGGACGGGGCGCCGTGTCCATCAGCCCGGCTCGTTCGCCGTGTCCTTCGCCTTGTCGCCCGCCAGCGCGTAGAAGAACAGGGCGACCGGCCGGTAGACCGCGTGTGCGAACTTCATGAAGGGGGCGAGCAGCACCAGCTCCATCGCCACCGACACGTGGAACAGGAAGACCCAGTAGCCCCAGGCCGGCGCCTGCGGCAGGTACAGGGCGAGCTCGATGAGGAACCCGGTGACCCCGGTGACCCACAGCAGCGCGAGCAGCGTCCAGTCGGCCGCCGTGGAGTCGCTGGCCGAGCGGTTCGACCGCCGCAGCCGATCGACGATCAGCATGCTGGTCCCGTAGATCAGGGCGATCCCGGCCACCGTGCCGAGGAGACGCACGGGGTACCAGATCGGAACCGGGGTCCCGGTGGCCTTGATCCCCACCACCGCCAGGCCGTAGTCGAGGATGGTGGCGGCCAGGAGGCCGAGGAAGCCCCACATGGTGGCCGCGTGGATGAACCAGCGGCGGCGATACCAGGGCTGCGTCTCCTGGACCGTCTCGCAGTCCACCCGGTAGCGCCGCTGTCCGAGTGACTCGATGCCGAGCGCGACCCAGAGGGCCCGTATCGACCGGGCCAGTGCGGCGCGGCTGCCCAGCACGTCTCGCACGGAGATGCTCTCACGTCTCGCTATGC
>JAJYNP010000362.1 GCA_021786265.1 Chloroflexota bacterium | reverse complement strand
CGCCGATCCCGGCTCCGACGTCAACCTATTTAGTGCCTACGCCTCACACCGTGAGACGAACGCCAATCGTGCTCAGACCAGGATCGATTCGTGCTCACGGCCGAGCGGACGGCCGTAGGAGCTTCGGGCTAACGATGGGGCCGGTTGCGCTCGCAATCACCCGAGGGGCCATCTGCTTCCCTCTCGTGGACGCGCTGCCATCCACGGCCAGGGTTCGGCCAGCTCCTGCGTCGTGATCCGGGGCCGTTGTCGTCAACCGCCCGATCGCGCCCACCGCTCCAACAAGGGGATACCGCGAGCGGGAGGATCATGCTATGGGCTCGAGCTCGCCTCGATGAGCGTGCCTCCGCCGGCCAGCGGCCGGAGCAGGATCATGCGGCACGCCGACACGGGCACCGCCGCGCTCTCGGCCACGGTGAGCCGGTAGTCGATCCCCAGGCTGCTTTCGGGTCCGTTGATCGTCACGGGGCCCAGTTCCGACAGGCTCTTCTGGTAGCCCGCTTCCAGAGACGACGGGTCAGCGGAGATCGTCCAGAAGACGTCGCAGGACGTTGCGTCGATCTGCCACGACCGGAGCGTCGCCGGTGCCGAGGGGAGCAATGCCGCCGCCACGCTGGCCGGCAGCGCCGCGGGTGCCGGGGCGGCGGACAGGCGAAAGTCGGGGCCGACCAGGAAGTCGATGCCCCGCGGTCCGCTGGTGCCGGCCGCGGCGCTGTTGCCGTGGACGCGTTCGACGACCGTGAACCAGACATCTTCGGTGAGTCCGACCGAATAGAAGCGCCAGACCTGCAGGGGTGGTTGTGGGGGCACGGTCTGGACACCGCGGTCCAGGTAGGGTGCGGTCAGGCGGGCCCCGTACGCCCGTACGCGCCGATCGTAGAAGGCCACGATATCCACCAGCGAGCGGTCCGTGCTGAGATCGACACTCCAACTGTTCTGTTCGAGGTTGGGGGGATCCACCGACACGACCCGCGCGTCCGGCGGGACGAGCTCGTGCACGTCGCCCGGCGCGTTGAGCGGGATGCCGCCGGGCCCCGGCACGCTCACCACGCAACCGGTGAGCACGGCCATCGCGGCGACGCACACCGCCACCGATCGTGGCATCCGAACCAGGCGCAGAGTCCCGTTCATCGCGTCCGCGTCCGCGTCCGCGTCCGCGTGCCGGGCCGTGCTCCGGCGGCCGTCAGGTCGATCCGTCCGCAGCTCGCCGGCGCCAGCGGCGGGTGCGCATCGTCTGACGGCACGCAGAGCGGATGATCGTCAGCTCGTGCCGGTCGCATCCGCCCCTTCCCAGTGACGAGCGGGTCACGGGTCCGCGCCCTCACCGGCCGCCTCCAGCCGCCAGCGGTGGGACCACTCGAGCAGCTCGCGGACGACCGGCGCGAGCGTCGCGCCCTTGTCGGTGAGCCGGTAGCGGACGGCGACGGGTTGCTCGTCGAGGACGTTGCGCACCGCGAGGCCGGCGTCGACGAACTCCCGCAGCCGTTCGGCGAGGAGCCGGTCGGACAGGCCGGGTACTGACGCGCCGATCTGCGAATAGCGCTCGGCGCCGCTCAGCATCGCGAGGAGGATCGCGCCGCTCCAGCGCCGCCCGATGAGCTCGACGGCGGCCTGGAAGCCCGGGCAGTACCCGCGCTCGAAATGCGTCTGCCTGGGTGGCATGCTTACTATCAGTATGCTCCTTGACGTTCGGTAAGTGAGGAAGTAGGCTGTCGCCAATACTTACTCATCGTAAGGATTGTGCCACGCATGTCCAGTGGTTCCGGCGGTCTCGTCCTTCGTCGTTCCGTTGCAGCAGCCGGCGGGCACCCGCAACGCGCACCGCTGTTTGGCCTGTTCGTCAGCCCCGCGCTCGCCGAGGTGAACGCGCTCTGGCCGGTCGTCGAGACGGCCGAGCGTGCCGGCATCGACCTGGTCACGATCCAGGATCATCCGTACAACCCTGGATTCCTCGACACCTGGACGCTCCTGGTCACGATCGCCGCCCGCACCGAGCGCGTCCGCGTCATGTCCAACGTCGCGAGCCTGCCGCTGCGACCGCCGGCGATGCTGGCGAAGGCGGCGGCGACGCTCCAGCACGTGTCGGGCGGACGCCTCGAGCTCGGGCTCGGGGCGGGCGCCTATTGGGACGGCATCGAGAGCCTCGGCGAGCGGCGGCTGACGCCGGCCCAGGCCGTCGAGGCGCTCGAAGAGGCGCTCGACGTCATCCGGCTCATGCTCGGCGCCACACGTGACGGGTCTGGCCACCCGGTCTCGTTCGACGGGCGGTGGTACCGCCTGAACGATGCAATCCCCGGTCCGCACATCGAACGGCCCGTGCCGATCTGGCTCGGCGCGATGGGACCACGGATGCTGCGGCTCACCGGCGCCCGTGCGGACGGCTGGTCGGTCAGCCGCCCGTACGTCGGGTCGGATCGCCTCGCCGCCATGCAGCAGGCGATCGACGACGCCGCGACCGCCGCCGGACGCGACCCGGCGACCATCCGCCGCGGGTACAACCTGGTCGGGGCGATCGACGAGGGGTCGGCCGAGCTGCGGACCGCCGGTCAGGGGATCGTGGTCGGCTCGGCCCCTGCCTGGGCTGCACTGCTCGCCGACACCTACGAGCGCCTCGGCATGGACACGCTCGTCTTCGCGCCGGCGGGCGGCGACCAGGTCGAGCAGATGCGGCGGTTCTCCGAGGACGTCGTGCCTCGCGCCCGCGACGCCATGAAGGAGGACGCAACCCGATGACGACGTATCAGCTCTTGGTGACCTACAACGCGGATGCCTGGTCCGCCTGGGTCCGCGGTCCCCACAGCTGCGCCCCGAAGATCGAGGCCACGCTGGCGAACCTGGGCGGACGGCTCATCGGCTTCTGGTGGGCCAACGAGGAATTCGACAGCCTGCTGCTGCTCGAGCTGCCGGACGAGGGCGCGCTCGCCGCGTTCCGGACGTTCGCGATGTCGCTCGGCGGGATCGCCTCGTTGCGGGCCGTGCCGCTCCTCTCCGACGAGGCCGGGATCGCGGCGATCGCCCGCGCCCGTGGGCTGGGGTGAGCGGATGGCTGCCGCCACGGAACCGGAGTTGGACCTGATCGAGGGCGGGTCGCCATCGCTCGCGGGCAGGACCGTCCTCGTCGCCGGTGCGACCGGCGGGATCGGCGAGGGACTCACTCGCGCCCTGCTCCGGGCCGGTGCCCGTGTGATTGCGACCGGCCGCAACCTCGATCGCCTTGCGGGTCTGGAGCAGTACGCCGGCCGCGCCGGCCCGGGTGGGCTCGTCGCCGTCGAGGTCGAGGTGAGCAGGCCCGACAGCGCGGCCGTGCGACGGGAGCTCGCCGATCGGTTCGGTCGCCTCGACGGCGTCGTGATCGCCATCGGCAACTGGGGACCGGCTGGCCGGCGCGGCATCCTCGACACCTCCGGCGAGACCTGGGCCGCGATGATCGCCGACAATTTCACGAGCCACTTCACACCCGGGGTCCTCCCTTCACACCCACGGCTGTGACGCACACGGCAGCATCGTGCTGATAATCGAGCCAGTGAGCGTCCACCGACCGGAGACCGACGTGTCCGTCCGGCATCGGGCGAGCTGGGGCGGGCCGTCACGAGATCCGGCGACGAACGCGGGGTAACGGAGGAGCGAGCGATGATCTGTCGCATCTGGCGGGCCGCCGCGAGCCCGGAGGGCGCGACGGCCTATCGCGCGTACTTCTCGGGGGCCGTGGTGCCGCACCTGCGGCGCGTCGCCGGCTTCTCCGGCGCCGATGTGCTGGAGCAGGAGCAGGACGGCGAGGTTGCCCTGCAGGTCATGACCCTCTGGGATTCGCTCGACGCCGTCCGGGCCTTCGCGGGTGCCGACATCGAGACCGCCGTCGTGGAGCCCGCGGCGCGCGCCGTCCTCTCCCACTACGAGCGCACCGTCAGCCACCACACGGTCGTGATCACCGTGGCCGCCGGCTGAGCGCCTGTCCATCTCGAAGCGCCAGGGTCATCCGTCGAGTGCAGAGGAGGTAGCGCAGCATGGCGGTGGAAGTGCACGTCACCGGACGGGTCGAACTGGGCAGGTTCCACGAGTTCATCCCGGCGGCGCAGCGCTGGGCTGCCTACCGAGCGGCGAAGGGCGACGCGGCCCCCCGGATCCTCCAGGGCCTGTCGGGCGAGATGAACCACGTCCGGCTCATCTTCGAGTACCCCGACCTGGCGGCCTACGAGCGTGAGGAGGCGCGCGACGCCGCCGATCCGGACTATGCCCGCGTCGCCGCGGGCATGCCCTTCGTCGAGGGCACGCTCGAGTACGCGCTCTACCGCGTGGTCGAGTGACGCCCTGAGACGCCACGAACGTCCGGCGCCAGTCTCCGCTGGACCGACACGGCCGCGGGCACGGCGAGTACGTCCTTCGCCACGCCACCGCACCTCCAGGGCCGAAGGAGGAGCGCGAGCTAGAGGAACCTGCGCTCGAGCTCGGCGAAGAACGCGGTTGAGAGACGTTGGAAGTCCGCCGCGGTGAGCCTGATCGGGTCGCCGATTCGAAGCTTCAGGACCGATCGATCGGGCGTCCGCTTGATCACGCTGTTGCCACGCAGGACACCATCGTGGTTCATCAACGAGTCGCAGATCATGTCAACTTCGTTGAGCGGATTGGTGTCCTTGCCCGTGACGACCCGGAGCCTGTGCACGACGTGGCGATCCAGGACGAGAGTCATGTTGTCGAAGAGCAGGGTTTCAAATTGAGCAAGGTCATACCGGGCGACCGCGCCGGGCGCTGAACCGGTGACGGCCGTGGCCAGTTGCCTATGCGCGGCAAGCCGCCGTTCGACGGCCGCCCTCGCGTGGTCGAACTCCTCGCGGGTGTATTCCTTGCGGCCGAGCACGGCGGGCTCCTTCCTCTGTCTGTTCACTGACCCGGAACGGCGAGACGGCTCTACCGTGGCCTCTCCGGCCTTGCGCGCGGCTGGGTACGCCCGACGACCTGATGTCGGGACGCGCGCGGGAAGTGTGACAGCCGGCGTCGGCCGGATCGGGCAGCGGTTGAGCGGCACGCAGGGAGCGCTCAGCCGACGCGACGATGGGACCGACCCCTCGTCAGGCCGCGTCCGCCAGCACGTCGGTCGTGGCAGCGGGCGCGCTCGCTGGAAGCCGGCCGGCCTGCCAGACGACGGCGAGGCCGAGCAGCGCCTCGACTGCCGTTGTGGCCGCCGCGGCATGCGCTGCGTTCGAGGCGCTCGTGCCGACGCCGAGGTCCTGGCCCGTCCCTCCGAGCACCGCGAGGAACAGCAGCCCGATCACCGCGGCCCCGACCGCGAGTGACGCCTGGATCGTCGTCGTGAGCAAGCCGCTCGCGGCGCCGGCCCGGTGGGCGGGAACATCCGTCATGGCGATGCCGATCAGGGGGGCCACGACGGCACCCTGGCCGAGGCCGACGATGGCCAGGGCGGGCGCGAGGAGCCAACCGCTGAGGGCGGCCCCGGCGGTCGCCGCCTCGACGGCGATAAGCGCCATGCCTGCGGCGTAGAGCGCGCCGCCGAGGCGAACGAGGCGACTGCCGATTCGACCCGCCAGCGGCCGGCCGACCAGCGACATCAGGAGGAACGCGACGGCGAATGGGGCCATGGTCAGGGCCGCATCGAGCGGTCGAAGGTGGAGCCCGTCCTGGAGCGTGAGGGCGATGGTCAGGAAGAACCCGCCCGCCGCCATGAACAAGGCGACGACGACGCCCAGCCCGGCCCGCAGGCCCGGCAGGCGGAGGAGGGATGGTGGCAGGAGGGGCTCGCGCCGTCCCGCTCGAGGTGCCGGCCGTGGCGGAGCGCGACCGCAAGCGCGATCGGGGCGATCGGCAGCATCGCCACGCTCCAGGCCGGCCAGCCGAGCTGGCGACCGAGCGTGGCCGGGACGAGGATCGAGACGATCGCCGCTCCGACGAGGAGCCCACCAGGGATATCGAGACCGGTGGCGGTGATGCTGCGATTCTCCGGCGCGAGGCGGGCCGCGACGATCAGGGTGGCGATCCCGACCGGCAGGTTGACGAGGAAGATCGGACGCCAGTCGAGACCAGCGACATTGGCCTGGACGATCAGGCCACCGAGCACCTGACCGATCACCGCTCCCGCCCCGAGAGTTGCCCCATAGACGGCGAGGGCCCGCTGGCGTTCGCTGCCCGAGAGGCTCGCCTGGATGATCGCGAGGACCTGCGGCACGAGCAGCGCCGCGAAGGCGCCCTGGACGACGCGAGCGACAACGAGCGCGGTCGGATCGGGCGCGAGGCCGCAGACGACCGACGCGATCGTGAACCCCGTCACCCCCGTCAGGAAGACGCGCCGCCGGCCGAAGCGGTCGCCAAGGCGCCCACCTGGCACGAGCAGGACCGCGTACGATGTCCCGTATCCGGCCACGACGAGCTCGAGCATCGCCACGCTCGCGTGGAGGTTCCTCGCCATGCTCGGCAGCGCGATGTTGACAATGAAGAAGTCGACGATCGCCATCAGCAGCCCGAGCAGGAGGGTTGCCAGCCCGACGGTTCCCAGCGGGGCAATCGGTCGCGGCTGTGGGCGGCGGATGGGGCGCGGCACGAACGTGGAAGTCATGCCGTGAAGGGTGACCGTCACAGAAGCCAGGTGCCAGAGCCTGGATATCCTAGTATCAAGACTACCTTGCCACATGATCCGATTCAGGCCATCATGGTGCCCGTGACCCATCCCGTCGCCCCTGACGCCAAGGTGCCGGTCATTCCGCCAGTGGCCAACGTGCTCGATCTCGACGGTCCGACCGCGCGACGGCGCGAGCTCGCGGACTTCCTCCGGACCCGCCGCGCCCGGCTCAGCCCCGAGGACGTAGGCCTGCCTCCCGGTCGGCGCCGTAGAACGCTAGGCCTCCGGCGCGAGGAGGTGGCCGAGCTCGCGAGCGTCGGGGTCACCTGGTACACCTGGCTCGAGCAGGGGCGGACGATCAAGCCGAGCGCCGAGGTGATCGAGGCGATCGCCTCCGCGCTCCGGCTCGACCACGCCGAGGTCGACCATCTCCACGCCCTCGCTGGAACGGTGCCGTTCGAGCATCCCGAAGGGAGTCGCTGCGTCACGCCGCAAATGCGGCTGATTCTCGAGGCGCTCGAGCCCTGTCCGGCGGCGATCACGAACGCGCGCTACGACGTCCTCGCCTGGAACCGGGCGGAAGCGGCCCTCCTCGGCGACTTCGGCCTCCTGCCCGAGGCCGATCGGAATCTGCTCTGGCTCGCATTCACGAACCCGGTCTGGAAGCGCCTGCTCATGGACTACGACGACAGCGTCCGTCGGATGGTCGCCCGCTT
This sequence comes from Chloroflexota bacterium, assembly GCA_021786265.1. The sequence goes on along the minus strand of JAJYNP010000362.1, from coordinate 3,539 downwards.
CCGGGCCAGCATGAGCCCGCACGTCGGCGAGCCCGCCTGGGTGGCACTGCTCGGGCGACTGATCGCCGCGTCACCCGATTTCTCTCGAGTCTGGGAGCGGCACGAGGTCTCCGGGGTCACGACGAAGACGAAACGCTACCTGCACCCTCGGGTCGGCCTGCTCAGCCTCGACCACACGATCCTCCACCTGGCGGATGCTCCGGACGCGGAGCTCCGCGTCTACACGCCGGCGGACGAAGAGTCTCGCCTCGCGATGGTGCGATTGCTGGCCGGGTGAGCGTGGCCGCGGTCGGGCGTCTCGTCGGGTGATCACCGCCATCACGGCGCCGACCGCGACCGCAGCGTAGGCGAGCAGCACAGCGAGCGCCTCGCCCGCGGGCAACGACGCAACGTTGGGAAGCATGACCGAGGAGGGTCGACGAAGATCCCGTGGCGGTCCGAGTACAGGGCGCCCGGGAGTCCGTAGCGGCGGGCCGTCTGGATCAGCATGATGAAGTAGCCCGCGGCGTCCGCGGCCTCCCGGAACGTGGCCCCGGTCAGCCGGCTCGTCGCGTCGTCGATGCCGCCCACCAGGGTGAGCAGGGGTCCCCGGCTCTCGAGCCGGTCGTGGCGGCTGCCGTCGACCTGGAGCAGGAGCCCCTCCCGAGCCATCCGGTCGCGCCGGCTGCGGTGCCTGGCTCTTCGTCGCCGGTACACCGGGGCGAGGCCGGCCTCGTCGAGGATCCGGCGCAGCGTCCGCTCGGTGATCGTGATGCCCTCGCGCTCGGCGAGCAGTTCGGCGAGGTGGGCCCGGTTGACGCCCGCATACGTCGTGCGGGCGAGCTCGACCAGACGGGCACGCAGCGCCTCTGGCGTCCGGTGGCCCGGCGCCCGGCCGCGATTGCCGTGGGCGAGCCCCGCGGCCCCCTCGGCGCGGTACGTCGCGGTTCGAGACGCCGTCCTGCCCACCAGCTACAGAGGTGGTTGTGGCCGGGCCAGAAGAATCGACGGACCGGCGGCTCGTCTCGCGACGGCGAGCGCCAGCATGGCCCGCAGCGCCTCGGCGTTCCCGAGCTCGTGCGGCCACCGCTGGTGCGGCACGCCCAAGTCTCGGTTGCCGTGGAGGTGTCGCGCCGATGGGGCCAGTCGCCACGGGCGATGGACGCGTTCGGCCCGTGCCTGCGCTTGCGCTCGCCAGATACCCTGATCGCACACGCTGAGGGACGGAGAAGATGAACGCGGTCGTCGTGTGGCCCGCGTCGCTGGTGGTGGCGGCCGGCGACGGGCAGGGTGGGTGAGCGGAGAGAGACTGACGCCGATCGGGCGGTCGAAGGGGTGCACGACGCACCCGGGCCTGCCGATCCCGATCGAACATCCCCGCGATCCTGACTCGCGCCGCGTCGCGGCTGCGGGGGCGAGCATGGCGCCTCGGATGCCCGACACCCGCGCGAGTCAACGATGATGGACGCGTGGCTGGCCGCGGCGATCTTCGTCGCCGCGTACGTGCTCATCGCGAGCGAGCGGGTCGACCGGACGCTCGTCGCCCTGCTCGGTGGTCTCGCCGTCGTCTCACTCGGGATCATCGATCAGCCCGAGGCGTTCGCCGCCATCGACCTCAACGTCATCTTCCTGCTCGCGGGGATGATGGTCCTGGCGGGCGCCCTCGGCCGGGCGGGATTCTTCGGGTGGCTGGCGATCCGGGCCGCGAAGCTGTCGCGCGGGGATCCGTTCCGGCTCCTGCTCATCCTTGCCGTGATCACGGCGGTCCTGTCGGCCTTCCTCGACAACGTCACCACGGTGGTGTTGATCACCCCGGTCATCCTCTCGGTGTCGCGGACGCTCGGGATCGCGCCGGGCCCGTACCTGATCAGCGAGATCCTCGCCTCCAACATCGGCGGCACCGCCACCCTCATCGGCGATCCCCCGAACATCCTCATCGGATCGGCCGCCGGGCTCGACTTCATCTCCTTCGTCGCGAACCTGGCCCCTGTCACGATCGTCGTCCTCGTCGCTGCGGTGCTGACGCTGCGCTGGCTGTTCCGGGGCACGCTGCAGGTCCCCGACGAGCGCCGCGAGGCGATCCTCGAGCTCCGCGAGGCAGATGCGATCCGCGATCCCCGGTTGCTGCGCATCGCGCTGCTCGTCATCGGCATCACGCTCCTCGGGTTCCTCCTGCACGGCTGGCTCGGCCTGGAGGCCGCCACGATCGCCCTGCTCGGGGCGACCGTCCTCCTGCTCGTCGCCGGGATCGATCCCCACGAGGCTCTCCGCGAGATCGAGTGGTCGACGCTCTTCTTCTTCGTGGGGCTCTTCATGCTCGTGGAGGCCGTCGTCAAGGTGGGCATCGTGGGCGGTGTCGCGGAGGCGCTCGCGCGCGCCGCTGGCGGGCACGTCGGGGTGGCGGCCATCGCGCTGCTATGGTTCTCGGCGCTGGCTTCTGCCGTGGTCGACAACATCCCGTACACGGCCACGGCCATCCCGGTCGTCCAGAGACTGACCGCTGACGGGCTCGCGGCGCAACCGCTCTGGTGGGCCCTCGCGCTCGGCGCCTGCCTGGGCGGGAACCTGACCATCGTGGGGGCGTCGGCGAACGTCGTGGTGGCCAACATGGCCGCCCGTGCCGGACACCCGATCCGGTTCGTCGAGTTCTTCCGCTATGGCGCGATCGTGGTCGTCGAATCGATGGCGATCGCCACGCTGTACCTGTGGGTGAGGTATCTCACATGAGGAGCATCATCCGCGCCATCTGGCCTCGTCCGCAGGAACGGCTCGCCCTCCGGGAATCCGTGCTCGCCGGTGCCCTGGTGGGCGCGATCCTGCTCGTGAACGGGCTGCTCGCGCTGCTCATTCTCCAGGCATTCGCGTGGCTGGAGGATCTCGAGGCCGGCGCTGCCGTCCTCACACTGACACCCGTGGGCACCGGGTTCAGGGAGGTGTGGCGGCGCTCGCGGCTACGGTCGGTGCTCGGGTTGGCGGCGTCAAACGGCCGGAGTGGCCCGATGTAACTGTTGGTGATGCGACGAGACGTCTCCCGTCTACCCTGCGGGTGAAGGAACGGGAGGATCCGTTACGTGTGTGACCTCCGCGACGCCGATGTCCGCTATCTCGCCGCTATTGCGGACGACGTGCACGGGGTCCTCGGCCCCGCGATCCATCTGCACTAGTACTACAACGCCGGTTATTGACTCAGCCGAGAAGGGGGCGGAGGGTGGCCTCCCGAGAGGCCGCCGCCTGTTCGAGTTGTCGTCCGCCTGCGGCGGTCCCACGGAAGGGGATGTCCGCATGCTCGACGCCGATCTCGCCGCGCTGCTGCCTGCGCTGGAGGCGTTCCACGCCCGCTTCGGGCGCTTCTTCCGCCGGTCCGAAGGACGGGCCGCGAGTCGCAAGTACCTGATCGGCCTGGCGCTCCCGATCGAGCGCAAGAACGTCGAGAACATCGCCGAGCGGGTCGGCGCCGCGCCCCGCAAGCTCCAGGAGTTCCTGTCCGACTCGCCCTGGGACGACGAGGGCTGCATCGGCGAGCTCCAGCGCTTCGTCGGCGAGGCGCTCGGCGCCCCGGG
>JAJYNP010000373.1 GCA_021786265.1 Chloroflexota bacterium | reverse complement strand
GGCCACGACCTTTCGATCGTGGAAACACGAGGCGTGGGTCGCGGCGATCGTGGAGGACGTGTTGCTTCAATGGGGCCACGACCTTTCGATCGTGGAAACTGGTCCAGATCTTGCCGATCGCGGTGAAGATCGAGGTGCTTCAATGGGGCCACGACCTTTCGATCGTGGAAACACTGTCCACTCTCCGGTACAGGCCCAGATTCGGGCGCTTCAATGGGGCCACGACCTTTCGATCGTGGAAACAGTGATCACTCAGGCCTCCTCCCAGGAAATGGCAATGCTTCAATGGGGCCACGACCTTTCGATCGTGGAAACAAGCCGACCAGCGGGCAGCACGAGCTCGTCCGTGTCGCTTCAATGGGGCCACGACCTTTCGATCGTGGAAACTCTCTACTCGATTTCGATACAAGCCCAGGTTCGGGCTAAACGTGCTTCAATGGGGCCACGACCTTTCGATCGTGGAAACCACCCCCGATCAATGCGTGGAAGTGCGTACTCCGGTGGCTTCAATGGGGCCACGACCTTTCGATCGTGGAAACGGTGCGCACCGGCCGATCCGCCCTGAGGATGAGCCCTGCTTCAATGGGGCCACGACCTTTCGATCGTGGAAACCGTGGCGGCCCGGCCAGTGCCAGGTCGACTGCTCGTAGCTTCAATGGGGCCACGACCTTTCGATCGTGGAAACGGGCCAGACCCCGACGTTCGGGGCCGTCCTCCGCGTGCTTCAATGGGGCCACGACCTTTCGATCGTGGAAACCGGCAACTGGGGCGGTCGGCTCGGGGGATGTTTCACGTGCTTCAATGGGGCCACGACCTTTCGATCGTGGAAACGGCGCCAGGCGCTAAGATTTCGCAGCCCACCCACGCCTGAGGACACGAGATTCGCAGTGCCGGCGGACCGTCGCCTCGGAGCAACCGGCTTGGACCAGCAGTATCGCACACCGAGGATCGGGAATCGTTCGCGAGCGCGCGAGCGCGCACGCTCGGACGACTCGGCACTTCGGTGCTCGCCGCAGCCATCGGCCGTCTAGACAACGCGGTAACGACGTCGTTCGTCGAGCACCGTTGAACCGGGCGTCGGCCCGAGCGTGCGGATCCGCGACCGGGCGATCCCGTCGGCGGGCCCCAGGTCGACGACGATCACCGAGTCCTGTGTGGTCCGAACGACACGGCGCAGTGCGGCTTCCATGAGGGCCGCCTCGGTCCCCGAGACGTCGCAGAGAAACACCGAGTACTGGATCGGGTCTCCGTAGCCGAGCATCGTCGCGTGCGTCCGCCGCAAGCGGGCCGGATCGCGGACGTCGTAGCAGACGAGCAGTCGATGGCGTACGCCGCTCATCGAGTCGTGAAGGCGCGGTAGCTGGGCAGCTCGCCGGAGACCCGGCGGGCGAGCAGCCTCGCCTGGATCTCGAGCACGCGCCGGTAGCTCACCGCGTACCCGAAGACGGGGTGGCGGACGAGGGTGTCGAGACGAGCTTCGAAGGCTTCGATGACGGCGCGGCGTGTCTGGTCCGTGAGTGCACAGGACGGTCCGCGGACGATGAAGTCACCCCGCGTAACCATCCGGTTGTTGACGAGGGTAAGGGCAGCCGAGTCGGCGAGTAGCGGGCGGAACTCCTCGGCCAGGTCGAGCGCGAGCGACGGACGGCCGTAGTGGAGCTGGTGGTAGAAGCCGCGGTACGGGTCGAGGCCCACCCCGAGGAGGGCGGCCAGGCACTCCTTGGCCAGGAGGCCGTAGAGGAACGAGAGGAGCGCGTTCACCGGATCGGGGGGTGGCCGCCGCAAGCGGGCGTCGAAGTCGAACGCGAGCTCGGTGCGGAGGAGGCGGCCGAACGACGAGAAGTAGGCGCGTGCAGCGAGGCCTTCGAGCCCGAGGAGCAGGTCGGTCGAGCCGGCGCGCCCGGCGGCTCGCGTGAGACGGGCGAGCTCGTCGACCGCCCGCGCGGCGTCGAACTGGGCGTTGCGCCGGATGATCGTGCGCTGATTGCGGACCTTGCCGACGACGATCGCCCGGGCAATGGGAAGGCTTGCTGCATCGTCGTCGGCGATCCGGTACTGGTGCGCCCGGAGCTCGACGTTGCGGTGAGGCAAGCCGGTCGTCAGCGCCGCAAGCCAGCCGCCGTACGTGTAGTGGAAGACCGGGAGTTCGCGTTCGGCGAGGCCGCGGATCGCGGGCGCGCTCAACGTGACGTTGCCGAACAGGCAGACGTGCGAGACATCAAGGAGCCGGACGGGTGTCTCGGTGCCATCTCGGGTCCGCACGATGAGCCGTTCGCCGCTCTTCCCGACAGTTGCGCCCTGGTCGAGCACGTAGACGGGGCCGGCGTCGTCGCGTGCGGGCACGAGTCGGCGAACCTCACCGAGCGGCTCGTCGCGCAGGAGGTTGACCTCATCGGGCAGGCAGATCCCCACGAGCGAGCAGCGCGGGCACTTCGGGCTGTCGACTAGTGGCGGCGGCGACACCGGGTCGCGCGCCACCTCTCGGAGGCGCTCGATGAGTTCAAGGGTGCGACCGACGAGCGGCTCATCGAAAGCGACGACCTGGCGCTCCTTCGTTTCGGCGTAGTAGAGGACGCCGTCGTCGCACTGATAACCGCTCTCGCGGAGGATGAGCCCCTGGGCGCAGAGCTGGACGAGTTCCGGCTCCCACGGGCCGTGCGGGCCGGGGCGACCCTTCTTGTAGTCTACGGGTCGGACGCGCCCGCCCTCACCCTCGAGCAGATCGAGGCGGGCGATGATCCCGAGCCGCGGCGCCGAGAGAAGGACCGCTCGGGCGGCGATCCGATCCTCCGGCGCCAGCTCCTCGGCCGGCGGCAACCGTCCAGCCTCCTCCTCGACCCGGCGATGGACGGTCGCCCCTTCCACCGTGTCCTGGTTTGGGGCGAACTCGCCCTGGACGTGCTCGATGTGGAACAGGCGCGGACAGTACGCGAACTCGTTGACCATCCGCGCCGGGATGAGCTCGACGGGCGCGTCGGCGACTATCCCGCGTTGTCCCTCCATCGCATGGACCTCCTTCCGCACCAGGCACCGCATCGAGAGTGGCCGCGCGCGGGGCCTCTCGGACGAGGCCGTTTCAGGCTCGTCCGTCAGAGCGCACGAGCCGGGCTGAAGTTGATCTTGACGTTCGGTCCTTCTCCGACCTTGATGCGGCGAGCGCGAAAAGCGGAAACGACGCCTCGTGCCCTCAGCGCCGAATGGTCGGGGTTCGGTCCTGTCAGCTCTCGGAGCTCGAGAAGCGAACGGATCGTGTCGGGATCGGCCGGCTGCTCCCAGATGGGCCAGGTGAATACGCGATCGCCCCCGGAATCAGACCACGCCGTGGTGTTCAGTCCCCCCAGCCTCGGCGCCGAGGGAAAGAGCACGAGGGCGCGATAGGCAAGGAGGTTGGCCATCCACATGGTTCGCGGCTTGTTCGCCGCGTCCGTCGGATCGCGATCCATCAGTGCGTAGCGACGATCCTCTAGCGGGTCCCACCTGAGTGAGAGCCGCTCGTCCAGGTATGTCCAGGGCTGGAACAGGGTCTGCTGTACCCGCTCAGGCCGCACCTCATCTACGAGCAGCCGAACCGTCTCCAAGAAGTACTGGTGGCCCGAGCCGGTGACGAAGCAGAACGGGGTTGCCTCGACCATGCCGTCCCTGTTGAGACAGGCATCGCTTGCGAAGGAGGCCAGTAGATCGAGCGGCTCTCGCTCCAGGGCAGATGCACTCGTGAGAAGCGCATGGCCGTGCATCCGGTACTCGTCGCTGGAGGAGTCGATGCGCCTCCCGAGCGCCAGCTCGGGCCGGGGAACAGCATGCGCGAGAGCCTTGAGCCACCGGCTTCGCGCATGTTTGAGCTCTTGTTCGAGCGGACGCATCTCCGCTTCCATCATTGCGGCACGCTCTCGACCTCGAAGGCCCCGCCTACCGATTTCATTCCTCTTGTCCATCACCTGCTTCTTGGCGACATCGAAGGCGCGCTGCGCCTCCAGGTGAATTGCCTCAGCGTCCGCGGGAACCGGGCTTCCCTTCAGCGATCCCGCAACCGTGTCGCTGAGATGCGTCGGATCCGTGGCAGAGACGCCCGTGAGCAAAGGTGTCCACGTGAACGTGCGGTGCCAACGAAGACGAGCGGTTCCCTCACCCGCAGCCCTGACCGTCACGAGCGTTCCGACTGCAGCAAGAAAGCCAAGCGGGTTGCTTCCGTCGAGAGCGCAAAGTTCCACCTCGTTGTCATGGGAGGTCATGACGCAGCCTCCACTCGGTCGGCCGCGGTCGTCGAGCGCTCCTCGGCAAGGCGACTGGCGTACCAGTCGCCCAGGCGGAGGATCGCGTCGAGGTACGCAAGCCCCCACCAGCCGTACCGGCGCGTCAAGCGCCAGAACCGCTCGGCCAAGCCAGAATCGAAGCGGTGGGCCGGTGGCAAGTTCCTGCGCTCGTCGACGTTGAGCTCGATCTGGAGGTCCTCGAGTCTGCCAGAGACCCCCGGCGGCTGCGGGTCGTCGCAGATCGGGGCGAACGGCCGTGCGTGGCCGTGATGGCTGGCGACGAGATGCAGGATGAGGTCGGTCGCAACCGCGTCGTGGGCAAGCAAAAGGTGCCTCTCCGCGAGCCGCACGGACAACATCTCATGGCGAAAGTTCTCGGGCAGGCCGCTCGTCTCGCGGATGGCGCGCCGTCGTGTGGGTGAGGTCGGGATGAGCAGCGACTTCGCGATTGGGGATTCCGCCGCCAGAACGGCAAGCTCGTCTCCTTGGCGTAAGTAGGCCTGGAATCGTTCGTCGAGCTTCCCCGCATCGTGCCAGTACGCGGCGTGTCTCAAGGGGGCCACCAGTTCCGCCGGCAGGCACCGCTCCGCCACCCGCGCCACGGTCCGCTCGACCAGCCGGCTATGTTCGACGAGCGACACCTCTTCCGAGCCCGCAGACGTCAGGTCATCGGCGTCTGCGAACAGGTCGGGCTCGCTCGTTCGGACTGTGGCGGTTGACTCCCGGGCTTCTAGCACCAGGCCGCCAGCGGGATGTTTGTCCAGACGCCCCCTTTGCGCCCTCTGAAGGAGGTCCAGCCACCATGATGGCGGAGGCGGGGGTGCGGCGTCACTCTGGGGGCGGTACTCAAGGACCGCGTCGATCGCGTCCTGAATCGACTCGCGATCGAGAACGGGACTCTCGGCGAGTTCGACAAGGTACGAGACCGCCGGACAGGCAAGCCACGGCCCCAGCACGGAGCGATGAAGCCGTACGGCAGCCCGCCCCACACTCGCGGAGGCTGGTTCCCACAGGTCGAGCAGCCGGTCCCCCAAGGCCTGCTCGGGAACCGACTGGCCCAGCCCATCGATCCCGCATGCAGCGGGCAAGACCACGACATCGCCCGGACCGATCTCCCACGGGTTCCTCGTGACCTTGGACCCGTCTCGCCCACGCCACAGAAGGCATCGGCAGTCCCGGGTCGTCTTGGCGCCCTCGCCATCCTCCCCGTCCAGACCCTCGACGTCGGATGACTCGTCGCGCGACCCAGGTCGGGCAAGCCAGGTGCGCAAGCGATAGAAGGGCACCGACAGCATCTCGCCGCTGAAGGGGCGACACAACGCGACGGTCTCGATCCACATCTCGTCCGGATCCCCCGACGAGAGATCCGCTCGCCATATCACCTGCACGTCGGGCGGTCCGCCACTCTTCCCACGAAGAAAGAGCTGCAACTCCGGCTCCGGGTGCGGGGGCGGGGACGTCTGACACAGGAGATCGAGGTGGGCCGGCAGCAGGACGGGGGCATCTGTCGTGGGAGCCAAGTAGGGTGTGAGGTCGCCCAGATCGCTTAGCCAACCGTTGAGCGCCTCGACGCCGAAGTCGACAACCACGTCGTCAGCGTCGCCTCCCGCGCTCACTTGAGCCGCTCGATCGCGAAGCAGGCCCCACGTCGCAGAGAGTGCGTCTCCATAGATCGGATCCGGGCCCTTTGCCGCAGCGTCGTTCGTACGAGCCAGGATCGTCGCAGGCGCCGCCTCGTCCGTACCCATGCGAGCCAGCCGTCCAAAGCGCTGTCGAAGGGCATCCAGGCTCGCGATCTCGCTGACCAGCGCTCCGAAGCTGAAATCGGCGCCAACCTCAAGGCACTGGGTGGATACGAGGACAATTGGTCGCGGCGGCTCCTCTGGCGATGCTGCTCTGAGGTAACCCTTCCATCGATCGACAAGCCGATCGCGCTCGAACGGCCGGATGCGACCGGTGAGCAAGACCACATCGGCCGTTTCTCCCATTCGACTGCGCAGGGTGCGCGCGACCTCTTCCGCGGTCCGCACTCGGTTCAGCATCGCTCCGACGCGCATCCTGCCGCTCTGGACGTAATCAGCGGCGCGCCGCGCCGCCTCGCCGACGAGTGGATCATCCTGTCGGCCCTTGTGATCTTTCACCTCGACGAGTGTCGCGAGTTTCGACGTACCGAGCCGTCGTGCAAGGATGGGATGGCTGAGGGCGGCGTCCCGCTGCTCTCCGGGGAAGACGGCACCGGCCTTGATCCCAGCCGGCGGCGTGGCTGACAGGATGACCACCGCGAACGGCGTTCTGGCCGGCATCTCTGCCCACGCGGCACCGCGGTAGGTCCTGACCGCTTGAAGGGTTTGTACGAACGGGACCGCGCAGTGGGCCTCATCCACGACGATGAGGCTGTCGTTGGCCGCGAGACCGGCGTAGATTGGAGCTGCCAGCTGGCTCGGGCCGTAGGCGCGGAACAGCAGGCGGGAACCGACCTGATCGACCGTCGAGGTGATTACCGCCGGCTGGGAGGGCACGCGGGCCCATCCGTCATCCCGGAACACTCCGCCGCGCAGGCGAGCAACCGCAAGGGGCCGGTCCGTGCCCGCTACCGCGCGTAGTCGGTCGGCCACCGCCCCAAGCGGACCCTCGCGCGCCTGCTCGAGCTTGCGGGCAATAACCTGTGCGCGTTCGTATGCTTCGTCAACGACGATCCGGCGGTCGACGACGAACCAGATGCGGCGGGGGGCCGCGCGTTCGGTGACCGGTTGGTCCCCTTGAGCGGCAAGCGCAAAGACGGCGATGTCGATGACTGCCGTCTTGCCGGCGGCCGTCGGAAGATCCAGCGCCTCGGGCCAGGCACCGGAGACCGCCAGTTGCGCCAGCATCGCCTGCCATGGAAAGGGATCACGGCCCCAGAGTTCACGAAAGAACGCATCAAACTGCGGGAGGGTCGTCATGGCGCTTCGACGCCCTGGTCGTACATCGGACGGCAGAACCCGTAACCACGATACCGGCCGGCGCCGACGAGAATGGGCCCCCGCACTGGTGGCTCGAAGATGAGGATGGCGTGAGTATGCTGGCGCTCGCCACCGTCTTTGCGGCGCAGCCTCGGGAAGGCGTGCGCGGCCGGCACGCCCACGTGAGCGGAGACGGAAGTAACGATCACGTCTCGCGGCTCCGGCAGACCGATCCTCACACACGCCCGGGCGATCATCGCCGCCACCTCGCGCTGGTAGGCCACTCGGTCTCCCTTCTTCGGATGGCGATCGAAGACGACAGGCGTGATCGTCGACCAGTGAGTGGCACCGGAACGATGGGCGGTCCACGCCTCCGCGCGGAGGTTCCAGGGCTGCTGACTGGAGATGGGGCTCTGGAGCCGCCAGACCCCGCGTTGCCCGAGCGCCAACCGCCCCACCCGGCCGAGCGCACGCAGCACCCCTCGGCGTTCGTCGGACGAGACGCCGCTGGGGAGCGCGAGTCCCATCCCCAGGAGCCGGCCATCCGCGTGCGGGTGGCCGACGAACGCCAAGGGAAGCATGGCGACGTGCGGCGCCTCAAGCGGAGCGCCGGAGGGATCGTGCCCGCTCACCAACCGACGGACCGGCTCCGGCAGATCGTTGCTCTGGCTGATGAGGGCCTCCCGCCACCGCTCTGTGATCCCAAGCATGCCTGAGAGGTCGAGAAACCGGTACGGCCCGTCCTCCCGCTCGAGGGCCAGTACGATCACGTTCGGATCGAAGATCGTTCCGCCCGCGGCTGGCGCGTCACACGAGGGCTCAGGAGGCGCGTATCCCTGATAGAGCGAGAGGCTGGGCCGAACCCGAGTGGGCGCCCCGGCCGGGAACATGTCTCTCAGCCGCTTCTTGGCCGCGCGATGGGCCCCGCCTTGGGCTTCATCCACGGCAACCCGCAGGTCTCCGAAAGTGTCGACTGCCTCCTCGTTGTAGCGCCGCTCCAGATCCTCAAGCGTCCCCGGTCCGGCCAGACGAAGACGGATAGCGGTCCGATCCTCGTCGGGCACCCAGGTTGGCTCGCCGACCTCCTCCGGTCTCGCCACCCACATCTGGACCAGCGAGGACGAGTGGCCGATGCGGGCCACCTTTCGGCAGAGATCGTCCAGAGCTCGAGAGGTGGCCTCGGGCGCTTCGATATCCGGCCACGCGAGGTACACCGTGTCGTCTTCGACCCAGGCGCGGGCGAAGGTCCGTGCCTGGCGTACGCGGGTCAGCGGCGCGGACTGGAGTGAAGCCCGTGCGGGCCCTGCCTTGTCGTTAACCGGCACGAACTGGACGAGCGCGGTGCCGTCACTCGCCCTTCGCTCGTGAGCCATCCCAGCACGAATCACAGGCGCATGGGAGAGGCCTTCGAGCCAGAGAAGCGCGGCCCGCTCCTCCGGAGTGGCACCGTTCTGGAAGTGGGCTGCGGCCAGCGCCATGAACACCCGGCCGGGGTGTGGCGGCCATTCCGGAACATCGCGAGCGTCGGGCTGAGAAGCCACGACGAATCCGTTCAGGTACCGGATGCCGAGGGCAATCACGTCACGCCCCCTAGTCCGCTTCTTCCCTAGTCGCCTCGAGTTGACTCAGCCGAACGAGCCTGATCAGGGACTCGCTCGGCTTCAGCACGATCGGCTCCGTCGGCCACTTCAGGCCGACCGTCTTCGCCGCCTCGATGGCGTCTCTCAAGAGCTTGATGGCCACAACGCCGGTGAGCGGGTACATCGCCGGTGCCACCCCGGGTCGGTCCAGGAGTTCCCACTGCATCGCACCATCCGGCCACAGCAGGCACCGCGACCGCAGGTCGACTCCAGCCTCGAACGCGAGCGTCCCGGCGCATAGTCCGAGGGCTGCGAGCACAGTGCGGGCCGCGTCGTCGACCTCAGGGCTCGCGTCGCCGTTGACCGGGAACCGCAGCCGCCGCAGGCCGATCAGCGACAGCGTCGTGATCTGCTCCGCATATTCGATCGTGACGCCGTCGTAGTAGTTGTCCGCTGCCTTCTCGTCCCGCCGTTCCGGGAACGGCACGCTTGAATGGTTGACCTTGGACGGCGCGACGGCCCCTCTGTCCGCCGGGTCGGCAACTGTCCACGTCCCATTGGCGGCCTTCCGGACTCGCACCGCTGCGCGGATCTCGAGCGGGTCACGTCGCACGCCTCGACGGAGATCGCCGATCTCGGCGTCGATCCCGACGATCTCGGACACCATCGCCCGCTCGAACTTGGGCCCGAGGCCGCCCTTGGGCCCAGTCGAATCCCACATCCCGAAGACGAGGGCGGTCGGGCAGATCTCGAAGAGCGGCGTAGCGTTGGCGAGGCCGACCCGGTTCAGCGCCTTGCCGCGCTCGGACGTCCTGAGCGGAATACCGTCCAGTTCGCTGTCGCGCAAGATCGCATCAGCGATGCGATGAGGCACCTGGAGGCTCGTGACCGTGCCAACTGGATCGATGAACCTTCCTGCCTGCTCATCCGCATCGATGTCGCCTGTCGGATCATGTTCGGAGAAGTCGACGACGATCAGCGGCATCTCGATGCGCTCAGCGTCGACGGCCTCCTGCAGCGCGAGCTCCATACGGTTCGCCTGGCTTTGAACGCTGTCGAGCAGGACGCAGGTGATGGGCTCGTTGCGGCCGGGAAGACGGCGCTTCTCGATCGCATAGACCGCTCCAGCAAAGGTCGGTGGGAAGACCTTGTCCCCGTCGCCACCTGAGGGTCGCAAGCGACGCCGGCAGCGGAACGCGGCGGCAGGTCCTGCCACGGACTCCTGAAGCACTTCAAGCGTGAGCTCACTCATCACATGATCCTCCTTGCGAGCCGACCCATTCCCCAACCGCCCTACTCGCGATCGCCCATCAGCAACTGGCCACGAGGACCGCGTCCCGCTCCGGGTAGAGGTCCCAGCCGCCGTCGGCCTCGCCGCCCATGATCGTCGACACGACGATCCGCTCCGGGTCCTCCCAGGTTGGCGTGTAGCGGTCGAGCTCAACGCCGCTCTCGGCGTCGCGGATTCCGGCGTCACCACCGAGCAGGTCGAGCCGTGAGAGCCAGACGATGGCGTTGTCCCGCGTCTGCTCGGCGAGGACCCGCATGGGGAGGCAGTAGACCAGCCGGCGGGGGGTCGCACGCCGGACCTCGACATCGGGATGGAACCGACGCCGGTACAGCCAGCCGAGCACCGCGGCAGCCGTCTTGCCTGATCCCGTCGGCGCCCGGATGATCCCCGGCAGTGCCGGGCCCTCCGCGAGCGCCACCTGGAACGGGAATGGCTCGCGTACCGTCGCGCGCCGGAAGAGTTCTGCAAACCCCGACGCCACCCCAGTGCCTCCTGCTCGGTTGCGCCAACCGAGAACGCCGCGCCGGTCAGCCCTCCCCGAGCGCTCCTGGCGCGACGCGCTCAGGCAGTTCTTCGCATGCCGCCGTGACAGCTAGGTTGGCACAGCATAGCCGTCGGGGATACCCTCGATGGACCAACGCCGAACAAGAGCCAAGCCGCAGCCAGCGATGACGGCCGGTGGGAGCCCTGAGGGATGGGGAGGTCCCTCGGCGCAGTTCAGCACGCACCCCGAATACTTGCCCAGGCCACCGCGTTCCTGGCGGCCGCCCCCAAGTCGAACCGCTCGGGGCGGGCGTACTTCGCGGCGAAGGCCGACGCGGAGGCGCTGGCGCCGCTGCCCGTGCC
>JAJYNP010000366.1 GCA_021786265.1 Chloroflexota bacterium | reverse complement strand
GAAGCGAGGCCATGCTCGCCGCTGCGGCGCTGCCGGTCCGCGACCGCCGCAGCGAAGATCCGCGCGTCAAAATCGGGAGCCGACGGCGTAACCTCAGGCAGCGTTGCCAGCAGCTCGATCAGGAATGAGGCGCCGGCGAGTTCGGCCGTGCAGGCGACACAGCCGCGCACATGGTCGGCCAGTGTCCGGGCGTCCACCGTCGAGAGCTCGTCGAGGACGAAGCCATCGATGAGGGCGCGGGCGTGCTCGCAGGTCATCACACTCACTATAAGGCGCGCGAGCCCCGAAAAGTTGCAGCCGCCTACCGGGGGCCGTAGCGCACCACGGAGATCACGCCCGCCACTCGATCGCGATGCGACCCGGGTCGAAGCGCGCGCCGCGCCGGGGCGCAGGGTTGACGATCACCCGCTCGATCAGTGTCCGGGCCACGTCATGGCGCCATGGTGCCGGGTGCTGGTCCCACTCGCGCCGGACGTCGATCCGGATCAAACGCGCGAGGCCGGCCTCCCGCGTCGAGCGCTCGAGATGGCGCCGGGAGGCTTCGATACGCGCCTTGAGCTGCCCGCGCACCACCGTGTACTCCGCTTTGGAGATGGCGCGCTCGACAAAATAGGCCGTCGCAGCTTCCTCGAGGGCCTGCTCATCGGCCCGCAGCTGCTCCAGATCGGGCGCGTCGCCGGTGTCGGCGGTCCGCCGGGCGAACGCCGCGCGCAACGCGTCGCTGTCGAGCCGGACCGCGATGGCCTCGGCGATCAGCGGTTCGATGTTGTGCTTCGCTACGCTGATCCCGCCGCAGCCGCGCGGCTGGGCGCAGACGTACCGCACGATGCCTTGCGCGTCCGCGCGCGCGGTGAGCTTGGCACCGCAACGCCCGCAGGCGGCGAGCCCCGTCAGATAGTGGCGCCGCACCGTCGTCCCGTCCTGGCGGCCCCGCGGCGCCGCGAGGACCGCGCAGAGACGTTCCCAGGTGTCGCGCTCCAAGAGCGCTGGAATGGCACCGTGGCCGACGACGACCCCGTGAAGAGTCCGATCGCCGACGATGCGGGGCGCGGTCAGCATGCGTTTGAGCGAGGAACTCTCCCAGTGGCGGCCCGCAGGCGTCGCCTTGCGTCCGGGGGTCCGCACCCCGGCCGCGTTCCACGCCATAGCGATCGCATACAACGACTCGCCGGCGAGGAGGCGCGCGGCGGCGTCGCGCACGAGCGCCGCCTCCTCCGGCACGATCGCCCGGGCGCCAGGCGTCAACCCAAAGGGGCGCACCCCGCCGCCGTTGGCGCGACCGCTCTCCGCGATGTCGCGCGCCTTGCGCCGCAGGCGAAGCGACATGGTCTCGGTCTCGAGCTTAGCCCAGGCAATCGTCATGCGGAACATCGCCCGCCCCGTCGGCGTCGTCAGGTCGATCCCAGGATCGTTCAGCGAGACGATGCCGAAGCCACGCTGGTCGGCGAGCTCGATGATCCGCTCGGCCTCCCGCGGATGGCGCAGCAGGCGGTCGAGCTTGGCGCAGAGGACGGCGTCGACAGGCATCCCCGCGCGCAGATCGCCGAGCATCCGCTCGAATTCGGGGCGCTTGCGGTGTAGGTCCGATGCGCTGTGGTCGGGGTCCTCGTAGACCGCCCGGACGGTCCAGCCGCGGCGCGCGGCTTCGGCGCGGCAATCGGCGATCTGGCGCTCCGTGGCGGTCGCTTCCCCGGGTCGGGCGCGCTCGTCCTCCTGCGATAGCCGGGCGTAGATCACGACGTCCACGCACGCGACGGTACGCTTCCAGGATGGTCTAAGTCAACATTCGCCGAACTCGCCGGAGCCTCATTCCTGATCGAGCTGCTGGCGACGCTGCCTGCGGTCGCGCCGGCGCCCGAGTTTGAGGCACGAGTGCTGGCGGCGGCGGTCGCGGACCGCCAGGCCCGCCACGCGCACCGCAACCGGCTGGCCGAGCTCTGGGCGCAGATGGTGCGGGGCGCCATGCGCACCACGGGCACCCTCGTGCTGACGATGGTCGTCGCGGCGTTCCTCATCGTCGCGTTCGTGGCGGCCGCCACGACCCTCGTGCCCGGGCTGGTCCAGCAGGTGGGCCGTGTGCCGCCAGCGACCCCCGCCCACCTCGCGCTCGGCGGGCCGACGGCGACGCCCGCGCCCGCGACGGTGCAGGCGACGCGGGCCCCTACGCCCAGCGCCACCCCGCGCGTCATCGTCATCACCGTGACGCCCTCGCCGAGCGCGCGCGCCAGCGCATCCGCCACGCCGCGCCCGAGCCCGACGATCGCGCCCACGCCGGGGACAACCCCGACCGCCTCGGCCAGCCCGGCACCGACTCCTACACCAACCCCTGCGCCGACACCCGAGCCCACGTTCGGGCGGCGCACCCCACCCCCCTCACCGAGCCCCGCGGGCTCGGCCGAGGGGCCCTGACATCGCCGTATCGCGAGGTGCGCTGTGCGCATCTTGTGGAGCGGGCCTTCCGGAAAGGCAGGAAGTGTACTGACTAGCGCCCGGGTCAGGATCTGAGGAAAGGAGGCACGAGCGAACCCGGGCACCCCGAGCGACGAGCTCGGCATCCATCGATCATCTCCTAGGAGGTACAGATACCTTGAACCTCGCAAAGAAAGCGGTCAGCGTCGGCGTCACTGCCACGCTGCTCGCCTCGCTCCTCGCGACAGCGGTCGCGGGCACCGCGTTTGCGGCCGCCGCGGCACCGACGGTCGCCTCGTACACAACCACGGTGGTTCAGCCCTTTAGCGCTGGCACCAGCTTCACGCCCGCGACCTTGACGTTCGCCAATGCGGGCGATCTCGCTATCGGTAGCTTGGTAATCACACTGCCCTCTGGCTTCACGTTCACCAGCACGAGCTCCACGGCCCCCACCAGCGGGTCGTGCGTCTCCAGCGGGGCCGGCTCGTACAACGCCGCGAAGACTACGGTCACCTACAGCTGGACCGCCGCCAACACGGCGTCGTGCACGGTGACCTTCCCGCTCCTGACCGTCACCACGTCGACAGTTGGCGCCTCCGGCTCCGTGGTCGCGTCCGGGGCGGCGATTGCTGCCGGAGTCAGCGTCAACGTTGGGGCCCTCAGCACGGGGTCCAGCGCCGGCCCATACGGGACGGCCGTGCCGTACACGGTGTCCTCGACGTCCGTTCCGGCGGATGGCGCGAGCACCATCGTGCTCATGTTCGGCAACGTTGTGCCGGGCGCGAACACGATCTCGATCTCGACGAGCGCCGGCAGCTTCACCGCCTCGTCGGGCTTCAGCTTCACGAGCGGCACGCCGACGTACCCGACGAGCTCATTGAGCAGCATCACCGCGATCGCCGGGGGCGGCACGCTGACCCTGAAGGCGGGCACCACAGCCGGCACTGCCAACGTGATCGTCCAGCTCGTGCCGACCGCGGGTGGCACCGCCACCTACGACTCGATCACGAGCTTTACCTTCACCGGTGCGACGCTGCCGACGGTCTCGACGTCCTATTCGTCGACGTCGCTGAGCGCGAGCTCGGCGCCCGACACGGCCGGGTCCACGGGCATCACCATCAAGACGGTGGTGGCTGACCCCAACAACAGTCCGATCTTCTCCGGCGCCACCGTCACCTGGACGCTCTCGGGTCCCGCCGTCTTCGCGACGAGCCCCGCGTCTGCCACGACCAGCGCCGTCGCCGCGTCGGCGACGTGCCCGTCGGGAACTGGTACATGTGCTGTGGCAAGTCCCGCAGTTACCGTCAACGCGATCGGTGTCCCGGGTAAGGTCACCGTCGCGACGACCGTGAGCTATCTCGGGGTCACCTACGCCCTGGCCAACCAGAGCTTCGTGCTCTACGGGCCTCCGGCCAAGGTGGTCCTGAGCAACTTGGCCAGCAGCATCGCCGACACGAACCCGGCGGTCACTTCGACGACGCTCGCGACCGGCGACGAGGCCTTGTTGGCGGTGGTGACCGATGCGGCGGGCAACGCGATCACGAGCGGCGTGACCTTCGGGTCGCCCACCTACACCCCGGCCAACATCTTCACCCTCGACCTCACCGGGGCCAAGTACACCGCCCCTGCGTACGACGCGATCAACGGCGGCTGGACGCTCAGTGCCGTGTGCACCACCTTCGGCACCGCACAGGTGTCGGTGCAGGCAACGGTGGGCACCACCACCGTGACCTCGAACGCGGTCCCGCTCACCTGCGCGGATCCGCTCGGTGCGACGGCGCTCGGCACGTTCACCGTCAGCGCCGCGTCGCCGACGGTCGCCCCGAACCTCACGGACAAGATCTCCGTGGCGGTGAAGGACGACAACGGGCTGGCGGCCCCTGACGGCACCTCCGTCCTCGCCGTCACCAACAACGTGGGCAACGTCGTCAGCTCGGCTGGCACCAACACGGCGACCACCAGCAACGGCGTCGCCACCTTCACCTACCTCGCGCCGGCCAACGCGGGCAGCGCGACGGTCACGGTCTTCGTGGGCAACACGACCACCGGCTCGGCCGCGGTCACGCTCACCATCGGCACCCCGGCCCCGCCCGTGGCCTACACGGCGGCCTCGGCGCTCGGTGTGACCACGAGTGGCCCGTTCACGGCGGCCACCAAGATCCCCAAGTTGGGTCAGTACATCACGGTCAAGTTCTCGCTCGGCGCAGCCGCGGCGGGCAAGATCGTGACGATCTATGAGGCTGCCCGCACGCCCGCCAACACGACGGGCACCTGGGGCGCCTTCCATGGCCTCACCACCCGCATCGCCGATGCCAACGGCAACGTCTACTTCTACTGGAAGAGCGCCTCGGCCGCCTGGCTCTCCTTCTACGCGGGCCTGAACGGCTCGTACTCGAACTCCAGCCAAGCGCGCTGGATGTAGGTAAGTCCACCAACGAGCGCGGTCCCGTCCGGCACTGGCCGGCACCGCACCAGCGCAGGAGGGCCGGGGCACACGCTCCGGCCCTTCGCGTCGTCCCCCGCGACTTGGCCTGGGAGGCTATCCTCTGGCGATGACACGCTCTATCCGCGCACTGCTCGCCGCGGCGCTCGTCGCCGGCGCGCTGCTCGCGAGCCCCACGGCCACACTCGCCGACGCATCGTCGAACATCCCGGGGGTGCCGCTCCCGGCGCCGGTGGTCAGCGGTCAACTGGGCGGCCCCATCTACGACGTCGTGTACCGCGTCACGATCCCGGCAGGCTACGTCCTCGTGGCGGGCCTGACCGGCACGCCGGGCACGCTCTTCGGGCTCTACCTCTTCGACGCGTCCGCCACCACGGTGGTCGGCACGCAGGGCCTGGTGGCGCGGTCGACCGTGGTGGGCACGGCGCAGCACATCTCGTACGCGTCCGAGTTCGGCGGCACGTACTACATCGACCTCAACGGCGCCAGCGACGTCGAGGGGACCTACACCCTCGCCGTGCAGATCGTGGCGGACAGCGCGCCACCGGTGGCCTCGCTCGTCCTCGACGGCGGCCGTCTGCGCACGAACGCACGTACGGTCTCGGTGATCTTGACCGGCTACGCGAGCCTCTCGGGGCTCGCCCAGATGGCGTTCAGCGCGGACGGGGTGAGCTGGGGCGCGTGGCAGCCGTACGCGGCGGCCTCGAGCTGGACCTTCCCACCCGGAGACGGAGTGAAGACGCTCTGGGCCAAGGTGCGCAACGGGGTGGGCGTGGAGTCGGCGCCCGTCTCCGCCTCGATCACGCTCGACACCGTGGCCCCCGTCGTCACGGCCATCGCGCCGACCGCCGATGCCGCGATCGTCGGGCTGCGGCCCACCGTCACCCTGCGCTTCAGCAAGCCCATCGATCCGGCGTCCTGGGACACCCACGGGCTCGTGATCCAGGCGCCGAACGGCGCCCGCGTCGAGGGCACCTACAGCTATGACCCCGTGTCCTGGACGGGCTCGTTCGTGCCGGGCGCCGACCTCGTGCCGGGCCAGGTGTACGTCCTGACCGTGGGGAGCGTGGTCGACTTCGCCGGCAACGTGGTGACGCCGCTCCCCTCCTGGACGATCACGCCGCTGCGCCCCACCAGCCTCGTGCTCAGCCGTTCGGTGCGCGTGGTCCTTCCCGGAACGAGCGTGACGCTCTCCGCCACCACGCCGGGCCTGGATACCTCGGCCGTCTTCTTGGAGACGCGGCCGGCCAACGCTACCGGCGCGGTGCAGTCGGGACCGTTCAGCGTGGCGAACGGCGCCGTCTCGACGGTGGTGACGCCGGCCATGAACACCTGGTACCAGTTCCTCTACCCAGGCTCGCGCACGGACGCCGCCACGAGCTCGAACGCGGTGCGGGTGATCGTCCGCCGACTCGTCTCGCTCGTCGGTGTCTCCGCGAGCGACACGCAGGCCGCGCGGGCCGGCCGGCCGGTCACGCTGACGGCGCAGGTCGCACCGGCGGGCTCGCCCGCGCACCTCTCGTTCCAGCTCTACCGCTACGATCCGCTCCGTCGAGCCTGGCTCTACCGGGGTAGCTTCGGGCGAGGCACCGATGCGCAGGGCCAGGCGAGCGTGACTTGGACCCCCGCAGCCGGCCGCTATGCCTGGCGCGTCGCCGCGCTCCCCACTCCGGAGTTCGCCAACAACGTGAGCCCGCTCTACCGCTGGCTGGTCCGCTGACGGCGCCCCCGCTGAGCTCCTCGCCTGCACCCGCTGGTGGGCAGCCCGCCACCCCTCGCGGCCGCTCCCGATGACCCCCCGTGCCCGTCGCGCCGCGATCGCCGCCGCCGTGGCCGTCAGCGTCATCGTCCTCGCGCTGGGCGCCGTGCTCGTGGCGAGGGCACCGTCGGCCTCACCCGCACCCGGCGTCCCGTCCGCGAGCGCCCCGCTCGCGCTCGGCTCGGCGCCGCCCGGTTCGGTCGCGCCGTCCGCGCCAGCCGCGTCGGCCCCGGCCCTCACCCCCGCCCCGCCGGTCGTGCCCGGCCCCCCGGCCTCGTGCGGACCGTTCGACCCGGCGTGCCATCGGCTGCCGATCAGCGGCGCGGGGCAGGTGGCGTTCACGCCCGAGGTCTCCTGCGGCACCCTCGGGCCGTGCACGCTCTATCTCGACGTCTACTTTCCGCGCCAGGCGGGGCCCTGGCCGGTGGTGGTCGCGTTGCCCGGCGGCCCGGCGGCGCCCGGGATCCGCCACGGCCTCGCGGATTTCGCCTCGCTCCTGGCGGGCCAAGGGGCGGTGGTCTTCGTCGCGGACTACCGGGAGGGCGCGCAGTATGGCGGCCTGTTCCCGCTCCCCTACGAGGATATCGGCTGCGCCATCCGCTTCGCGCGCGCGCACGGCGCGCAGTACGGGGGTGCGGGCTCGCAGGTGACGCTCGTGGCGCATTCGTTCGGGGGGTTCTTCGCGGCGACCGAGGCGCTCTCGTCCGATCCGTTCACGCCCCCGGCGGGGGCGTGCCTGACGGCGCGCGGCTCCACGAAGCCGGACGCCTTTGTGGGGATCGCGGGGATCTACGCAGAGGGCGAGATCACCCCGGGCTTCCTCGCCGCGTTCTTTGGCACGTCGGGGGGCGGGGCAGGTGGCGGCCCGGCGGGTGGGTCGGGCGTGCCTGCCGCGGGTGCGTCGGGCGCGCCCGGAGCCACAGCGACGGCGTGGGCCGCTGGCGACCCGTTCGCCCTCGTCCGCGCGCGGAGCAACCCCGGGCTCCTGGTACGCCTCGTCGAGGGCTCGCTCGACACGAACGTGCGGCCGGGCGAGGCGCAGGCCTTCGCGGAGGCGCTGCAGGCGGCCGGCTACAACGCGACGCTCACGCTGGTGCCGGACGCGGACCACCAAAGCGTGTTGCAGAACGCGGTGACGATCCGCACGGTGCTGGAGACGGCGCTGGGGCTGGGCCGGTAGGCGGACGGGTCGCGCGGCGCTCCCGCGGCAACGCCGTGCGCGAACCGAGTTATGCCTGCCGCTCTACCGCTGGGCCTGAGCCTGCCACCGCGTGGCCGACGACCCGCTCGCCCGCGTCAAGCAGTGGCGTGCCTGCCGATGCGCCGCCATCGCAGGGCGAGCTCGCCATCAAGCTGGAAGCTTGACCTGGGCGTCGGCGCGATCGAGGTGGAGGCGACGGCGGAGATCGGCCGGAAGTGCGACCGTGCCACGGGATTGAATGGTCAGCAGGTGCGTCTTCAGGCTATGCCGCATAGCAGCATTGCGGCGCGCGTTCAGATACCGGCCCCGCTCGGTGCCAGCCGGTCCCGCGGTTCGCGACGTTTCCCGACATTGCCCTCGGCCGTGCAGGCGACGCAGCCGCGCACATGGTCGGCCAGTGTCCGGGCTTCCGCGGGCGAGAGCTCGTCGAGGACGAAGCCATCGATGAGGGCGCGGGCGTGCTCGCAGGTCATCACACTCACTATAAGGCGCGGGTGGCCCGAAAAGTTGCAGGAGGACCGGCCGGCTAGTCGTCCGCGTCAAGGTCGCCCAGCACCTGCTTCACCGGCACGAGCACCCCGGGACGGTTCAGCCTCGCAAGCAGTCGACTGTACAAGTCAGGGTCGGCCTCGATGCGGCGCGTTTCGGCATCGGTCGGGCTCGTTGGCAGGCGAGCTCGAGCGCCCGCGCTCCGCCCTGCCGCCTGCTCGTCGGTCGCGCGCCGAGCAGGCTCGTGCCCCGGCCGCTTGTTAGCCGGCGGCACGCTCGATCCCGCGAGGCAAACGGATCGGCAGTCCGATCTTGCGTGCTTCGATCTCGATCTCTGCGGCTCGTGGAACACCCTGCAAGTCCATCCCTCGTGAGGGTGAGATGAACTCGACGCCCACGACCGCCCCATCGGCGCCGTAGTCGACGATCCGTGCGTTGTCGAGCTTCACCTGGTGCGCCGAGTCCGCCGCTGAGAACTCGAAGTAGGCAGCATCGTGTTCCTTGTCGTACTCGATCTTCATCGGTCCACCCGCGTGCTCCACACGGTCACCACAGTACCGTCGGTAAGGTCCACCACGATCTCCACTACGCGCCCATCATACCGCCGCCACCGGACCTCGCGATCTGGGCCGTGTTCCGGTGCATCTTCGTACCTGTCGTCGGGGTCTTCATAGACCTCTATCACGACGCTCTCGGGAATGTGCCGCCGACGCATCCTGTGGCGCGCATAGCCCGAGATACGAAACGGCACGGGCGCCCTCTCCTCCTTGTTGGTGCTGCGTTCGTGGCCGCCGTTGGGACACCAGCCGCGCGGTTGACACCACCGCCATGCGTGCTCTATAGCCTGCGAGCCGCGCGTCCACACCCAGACGAGACGGACCGCGCTTGGGCGCTCAGGACCGCCTCAGCGGCAACCGCACACCTCCCGGAAGGGCACGACGTCGCCGGCGGCGAGCTGTGCCGTGCCGCGCTCCAGGCGCTCGTTGAAGCCGGGCTGGCGCTCGAGCATCCGCCACACGTTCACCGACACCGAGCGGCTCTCTGGCGCGGCGGGCGACACGCGCGCCGTCGATCCGGCGCGCGCGACCGACTGCTTCGTGCCGCTCACCCGGGCCACTCCTCCGCTGACGCCGGCGCCACGTGGCGCCGGCGCTGCCGATGATGCCATGCGCGCGGCGGCACGGCCAGATGGCAGGCGGTCCGCAACCACCGCGTTTTGGGACGGTTCGGGCACAGGCAACCCGCCGCACAAATGGGAGGCTGAGTCGAGGGTCCCCTATTGGGGAGGCGGATATCGAGCCAGGTTCCTTGCCGCATCGGGCTCGGCGATGAGCGCCTCGGCACTCCGCCGCTCAACGAGCGGGATCGTGTCGAGCGGGGCGCGGTGCGCGCTGAAGCGCCCGGTGCCGGCGAGCGTTGCGTCGGCTGCCTCACTACACCGGGTCGTGAGAGCCCAGGTTCACGAGGAATATCTCGTCACGGTCCCAGCGAACGAGGACCCGCAGGTCGTCTTCCACGCTGAATACCGAGTAGGCGGCGAGCTCGCCCTTCGGCTTGTGTGTTCGAAGGAGCGGGTCCTGCCGGCGCGAGGAAGACCGCCCGGCGGAGCGCGCTGAGCTCGGCCTGATCGCGCTCGTACCGTTCCGGGTTCACGATGTGCGCGGCTTTCCGCGAGCGCTGCACCACGAGTGTCGGCTCCTCGCTTGCCTGCACCTCGTCGATGACGTCGGCCACCCGCTGTCGCAGGGTGCCGATCGGAATGGTCTTCATCACTGTGTAGCGTACGTGCTGCCGTACGTCTATCGATACGAGTGTCCGTCGTGCGCCACACCGGGCACGTCGCAGGCGCGCCGCGATCCCCGTGCACGGGGATCGGCCGCCAGCGGCAGTGTCGGGCGCCTGCTACCGCCTGGTCGGCGTCGTCGAGATGGACGGCACCTTCGTCGGCGGCTACCAGCCAGGGCTGAAGGGCGGACGACAGCGCAGGGGCCGCAAGTCGGCGGTGGTGCTCGCCGCGGTGGCAGTCCTGACCAAGCCCCGGACTGACGCGCACGGCAACCGTCCGCTCCGACGGTCTCCACGGGTAGCAGGAGACGACGCGTGAACGAGGCTACGGCGAGATCCGGAAGGTGCAGGGCAACGTCCGCGTGACCGGCGTGCAGGTCGTGCCGCTCGTGCACCGCGCGATCTCGAATCTGTCGGCCTCGGCTCACAGCACGCGCTAGTCCGGCGCGCGACGATCGTCGGCGCGTCCGACCTGCCCTACTACTCCGAGGGCGACGAGTCGGAGACAACGCTGGCATGAGTCGCGTCTCGGCCGCCAACGCAATCGCCGCGGCTACGTCGCCGTCGTTTCGAGGGTGATCCGCGTTCCTGCGATGGGCGGCGTCACCGTCGCAACCTGCACGTCACCGGGGAACGACCAACTGACTCTGGCGTTCCCGGATTCGACGACGACCCGAGCCGGAGAGACCGCCCCTGCCGCTTCGAGGATCTGGCTCATGCCCATGCCACCCTCGCCGTGCGACGTGGCGAGAGCCGCCGCGGAGGCCTGGACGGCCTGCATATCCGAGGCGCCGCCCATCCGCGCCCGGATACCGGGTCCTTGGTCTTCCACCGTGACGCGGGTGAGCCCTGGCTCCATCTCGAGCG
>JAJYNP010000091.1 GCA_021786265.1 Chloroflexota bacterium | reverse complement strand
GCCGCCACGCCGACCCCGCTCCAGGCCCGCGCCTTCGAACTCCTCGGGCTCTCACCCGCAGGCACGTAGGCAGAACGCGTCAGCGCAGGCCGTGCTCAGTCGTGCTCGCGGTCCGCTGGAGCTTCGGGTTAGAGGCCCCAGCACCCCGATGAACCTGACGAAATCCTTCTACTCGCCCCGCGAAGTCGCCGAGTTCGCGGGCGTTCATCCGTCCACGATCCTCAACTACATCGCCTCGGGCCGCCTGTACGCGGTGAAGCTCTCCGAGCGAACCTACCGGATCCCTGCCCGGGCGGTCATTGGCCTGCTCGAGCCCGAGAGCCTGGCTCCATCACGCGTGACCGAGCGAGCGGACGCCGACGCCGACGTGGAGGCCGAACGGCCGACACTCGGCCGGGCCGCCCCGCCACTGGGCCGGGCGATGGGGGAGTGAGGCCGCTCTCCGACCGCGCCTTCAACCAGCGCAGGGCTACCATCGTGGCGCGTCTCGACCGGCTGGGGCGGCTCGATCTCCGGGACTTCGGGGAGCGCCGACCTGTCCGGGCCGTGCGCATCGACCTCACCGCGCCCGGGCAGATCGACAACCCGGCGCTCGTCGACGACGCGCGATTCCATTACGAGGAGTGGTTCCGCCGATCGGGCCGGGAGTGGGTTCGGGTCGGCTACAACTACAACTATTCCGACCTGGCCCGGGGCGGATGGCGCGGCTATCACCTGACATCCGCTCCCGGGGAGCGAGGAGCCCGTGCCGCACGCGACGTGCGTGCTTCCGGACGGGACGGGCACCCAGCGGCACTACGAGGCGTACGAGGTGGACCTTCTGGCAGCGCACGACGCGTTCGAGGCCCAGTACGCGGCGGGGCGACCGAGCGTCACGATCCGGCCTTTGTCTGCGCCTCCGAGATCAGCGCCCAGGCCTGGGCCGTCAGGCTCTTCGCCTGCTGCTCGTTCACGGCCTGTCCGCCGAACTCGGCACCCTCGAGCAGCCCCGAGATCTGCGCGGCGAGCGCGTCGCGCTGCCCGCCGATCGTCGCCAGCCAGCTCTCGAGCTGCGTGTAGGTCGCGTCGCCGGCAGAGTCGCTCGCCAGCGCCCGGGTCGAGACCGCGAGCGTGGCGAGCCCGAAGTCGCCCACCGCCGCGTCGAGCTGCTTGTACGCCTCGGCCAGCCGGGTGATCGTCTCGCGGTGCGCCCGCAGCGACTGCGGGACGGCCCCGTCGTAGAGGACCTCCCAGAGCACCCGGCCGTCATGGGCGTAGTCATCCTGCAGTCCGGTGAGCGCCAGCATCGTCGGCCGGACGTCGGTGTGATCCGACCAGACCGCGTTGTCGACGCCCGTCTGCCGGACGCCCGGCCCGACCAGCCCGAGCCAGGTGGTGTTGATGTCCGGCGAGACGTCGCCGTGGTTCCAGGCGTAGCCGTACTCCTGCTGGACGCACGTCGGCCCGCAGGTGGTGCCCCCCGCGTACAGGTAGTCGTCCGGGTTGGCGAACAGCGTGAAGGTCGGCGTGCGCATCGGATCGGCCGTCACCATGTGGAGGATCTGTTCCTCGACCGGGTCGGCCAGGTAGTTCGTGACCGTCTGGGTCGCCCCGGTCAGCGGGTTCGTCAGCGTCAGTTTCGACGTCGCCTGCTCGAACGCCCTGGCCACCGGATCCGTCCGGGAAGGCCGGCCGGTGATGTAGACGTTCGGCGCCGAGTCCGCGTGGACCGCGAACGGCGTCGTGATGCCCTGCTCCGACGCCAGCAGGCCCGCCAGGTTGGCGTTGATCTCGCCCACGTTGTTCGGCGGGCAGCTCGTGATGGTCGTGCTCGGGCAGTTGACGTGGCTGTACGTGCAGGGGATGTTGACGCCGTCGCAGCCAGGGTTCGAGGGCGCCCCGCCCACGAAGTGGTCGTTCTCGTCCGACGTGATCACGAACAGCGTGTTGGCCGGCGTGATCCCGTCGCTCGCGAGCCGGGAGAAGAACGTCGCGAAGGCGTCGTCGTACGACTTGAGGGCGGCCACGTAGCCCGCCTCGCCGGGGCCGTAGGCCGGACCGCTCGGGTGCTTGTCGTGCGCGTCGGAGATGTAGGCGTATGTCACCGGGACGCCGTGCTCCTGCATCGCCGCCACGTACGAGAGCGAGACCGCGGCCGACATGCCGTCGAAGCCGGGGAAGCCCACGTTGCCGCCCGGGCTCTCGATGGTGTTCCCGCCCAGGTCGACTGGCGTGCCGCCCGAGAAGACCTGCGGGTCGACGTACTTCGCCCCGAAGAGCGCCTGGTAGCCGGAGTAACCGCCGGGCTCGTCAGGCAGTGCGTCGGTGACGCCGCCGTTGGCGGTCGAGCAGAGCGCGTCGCCGGCCGCGCAGTGGACGCCGATCCCGACGAAGTCGGCCGTCGCCTGCGCCGGGTTCGATTTGACCTCCGCCGCCTGCGTCGAGCTCGCGCCGAAGACCGTGGGGATGTCGGTGGCGATGTTCTCGAGGACCGTGTTGGCCGTCGCGACCATCCCGACGTCGCAGCCGGCCCGCGTGAACGGCACCCAGGGCGCCGGTGCGTTCTTCCCGCCGGCCGTCAGCATGTTGAAGGTCGTGTCGGTCGGCGTCGGGTTCGAGTAGTCGTAGATCGGGTCGGTCCAGTAGGCGAACGAGACGGCCGGGTTGCTGGTCCCGTTCGGGTTGAAGTACCGGAACGTGTTGGCGATCGGCACGCCCATCCTGTTCCCGTAGACGCCGGTGAGCGTGGTCAGGATGTCGGTCGCCGTGTGCGCGATCAGCGGCGTGTGGTGGTTGGTCAGCAGCACGCCGTTCTGCTCCATGAAGTTCAGCAGGTGCGGCATCTGCTCGAGGTCCGAGGGCACGTTCGGGTTGTCGCGCGTGAAGTGGACGTTGTCGAACTGGATCTCTATGACGTGCTTGACCGCGCCGGTGGGCGAGGGCAGGTCGCAGTTCCCGGTCGAGATGGCCGAGGCGACGTGGGTGACTGCGGCGGCCGGCAGGGCTGCGGCCAGGAGGGTTCCAATCGCGAGACAGGCCGCCACCAGGCCGGTGACGATCCGCTGCAGGACGCTGGACATCAGGCTCCCCCTTGCTGTCGATCAGTGGACGGGCGGGTGGGATCGGGCGGTCGTCCGCCTGGGCGGCAGGCTCGCCCGCAGGCGCAGCAGCCCGGACCGATGCTGGGGCGGCGACACTGCCCGGCCGGTCGACCCCGTCTGCCTGTCACCATGCCTGCCCTCCCGTGCATGGACAGTACCGGTCCGAGGTTAGCCGCCCGTGGTCGGGGCGTTAACTGCTCGTCAGGGGAGGGGCCTGCGGACCCGTTCTCTGCGCCAGGCGAAGGTCAGCAGAGTTGCCAGCATGGCGAGGAGAGAGGTGATCGCCCTAGCAGGCCCCGCCGTTTCCGCTCACACAGGGCTCGAGGAGGATGGGGTACCCTTCGTCGGGCCCCTTGTAGGTCTGCGTCACGCTGGTCCCGCCGTTGAACGTGAAGGTCCACGAGATCAGCTGGCCGACGCCGTTGTGGTCCGGCTGGCCCGCGACGGACACGTTGTCGTGGGGCGCGTAGGTCACCCCGTCCCAGGCGAATGCCGCGCCCGCGTTGGCCTGGATCACGGTCGTGTTCGCGTCAACCGGCGGGGTGGTCTGGTACTGGCTCGGTTTCAACACGTAGAGCGCCACCCCGCGGCCATAGGTCGCGGGGTTCGACGCCTCGGCACTCTGGTAGACCCACGTCGACGTCGTGCTGTTCCAGCTGTACGAGCTGGCGCCCTTGGTCGTCCATGCAGCGAGGGCCTCCCCCTGCCCGTTGCAGTAGTTGGCCGAGGTCGACGGGACCCCGTTCGACTGCGTCACACACCCGCGATCGAGATCGAGGATCTGGTGCGAGCCGAGCTTGAGCTGATTGTTGCTGCCGCTCGGCCGCATGATGACGGTCACGCCGTCGCCGACTACGAGCGCCTGACCGATGCTGAAGTCCCCCGTCACGTAGAAGACGCCGGGCAGCTGTCCCAGCCCGACAGGGGTCACTGTGTCGGATGCTGGGTTGTCAGGGTTCGAGTGATGGTGCAGCGGATCGAGGATCAGGCAGCCGCCGTTCTTGACCGTGATCGAGCTGTACCAGCCCGGGCCGAGATGCGGGGAACTCGGGTCGCAGGTCAGCGGATTGCCGCTGCCGTCGTTGATGACCGTCCCGTTGTTGATCGTGACGCTGCCCCCGCTGTCGCCGGTGGGAATCGATGCGGTCGGCCCGTTCGGCGCATTGGCGGCGAGATCAGGGGGCGGTGGGTAATTCGGGTCCTGGATGAACCCGGGGAGCGGCAGCGCGCCGCTCGGAGGGAACATGCTGGAGAGCCCATTGGCGTCGTAGGTCTGGCCCTGGATCTGGCTCGTCGACCAGCACGAATTCCCGCATGAGACGTTGTCGATGAGGTACGGAGCCGGCTGGTATCCGGTGCCGCCGACGGCTCCCATCTGCAGCGTGGTACTGGAGTTCAGCTTCATGCCCCAGTTGCCGCCGAGATCCCCGTCGATGACCGTCAGCGTCGAGTTGGTGCCGGCCAGCGTGATGTCCTGCGCGTTGGACGGCCCCGCATCCGTCGGCCGCCGGAGCGTGATGACCGCGAAGCGATTGGGGAAGACGCCGGCCGTCGCCCAGGCGGGGACCGTGACACTCGAGGAAGAGAAGACCCGGGCAAAGTAGGGCTGCTGGTTGGCCTGGACTCGCACGAAGATCACGCGAGTGTTGCCGCCCAGTGTCCCTGTGTACGCCGAGCCCGCGCTGTTCGGCGGCGTGTCGACCCATAGGGTGTAGGCCCCGACGACGACTCCGGTCGCAGCGGTGTTGTTGGTGGCATAGCTGGTGATATCCGAAGGCTGGAGCCCGAGGTCCAGGTTGTCGTTCAGGTACTTCCAGCTGTCCGTGCGCGCGCAGAAGGCGGGGGCGTTCGGATTGCTCGGAAACTCGCTGATGCAGTTGTCGGCGTCAGGAGAGGCGAGGTAGTGGGCGCCGGCCAGAGCGGCGGCATCGGCGTTGGCCTGGTACGTCCGGCGGGCGGCCAGCCACGTTCCGTAGTCGACGGTGAGGGCCGCAGCGCCGAGCAGCACGACCAGGAAGAGCACGAAGAGCACGAGTACCTGCCCGCGTTCCCCGGATCGTCGCGGGCGGCGACGCAGTGATGGCCCTGACTGGCTCATGGCTCGACTCCGAAGGCGGTGCGGGACGCGGTTCATGATCCACACGTGCCGATACCGCTGGGCTGGTTCTGCAAGGGAGGGCCTTCCACGCGGAACTGCTCGGTAGAACTGGCCGTGAGGGCGTTATCCGCCGTTCCGCCGTCGATACCATCGAGGATGTTCCCGATGAGCGGCACGATCAAGGGATGGCGGTACGCGACCGTCACGTTGAGGCGCACCGAGTACGTGCCATCGGGGTTCTCGTAGGAGCAGTAGGTAACCGAGCTCGAGGCCGTGCCACAGACGCCGCCGGACGTCAGGCATACGTTCGCCTTGTTGTAGCCGGCCATCGCCCGGCCCAGGGTTCCCGTCTGCGTGACACCACCGACCGAGCAGGTGCCGCCGCTGCCATTCATGCCCAGCGTGTAGCAGAAGACGTCATAGACGGGCGTCCCGGCGGTGGTCGCGTTGCCAACGTTGCTGCCGTCGGTCACGAGGGTGGCCCCGTAGCGCGCGCCCTCGCGCACGCTGTTGATGAGACCGAGCTGCGAGCTGAAGACCAGCCCGAACTGGAGGATGCCCATGAAGACGAGCATCAGGGGAACGAGGACCAGGGCGAACTCCACCATCGCCTGACCGCGGTCGGGACGCGATATTCGGGTCGTGATGGGCGCAGAGCCTGCCTGCGGCAGCATGGGCCTGGGATCGCGCTTCAACATGGTGCCGCTTGTTTAGGCCGGATACCTTACGTTGGACATTGCACGGGTGACATGAGGCACCGAGGTAGCCGGCTCTGCACCGCCAGACCGCGGCATACTCCCCCCATGACACCCCCCACCCTCCTCACCGATGCCCAGGCCATCCTCCCCGACATCGTCGACGTGCGGCGCACCCTGCACCGGCATCCCGAGGTCGGGCTGCAGCTGCCGTACACCCAGTCGGTCGTGGTGGCGGAGCTCGAGCGGCTCGGGCTGAAGCCACGTCTGGGCACGTCGGTCAGCTCGGTCACGGCCGTGATCGAGGGCGCCCGGCCCGGCCCCACGATCCTGCTGCGCGGCGACATGGACGGGCTGCCGCTCCACGAGGACACCGGGCTCGACTTCGCGTCGGAGACGGGCGACACGATGCACGCCTGCGGGCACGACACCCACGTGGCGATGCTGCTCGGCGCGGCCCGGCTCCTCCTCCAGCGTCGCGACCAGCTCACCGGCAACGTCCTGCTGATGTTCCAGCCCGGCGAGGAGGGCTGGCACGGCGCGCGCTTCATGCTCGATGAGGGGCTGCTCGACGCCGTCCCCAGCCCGGTCGCCGCGGCGTTCGCGATCCACATCGGCACCCGCTACCCGGCGGGCACGATCCACCTGCGCCCGGGGGCGGTCTACGCGGCGGCCGACACGATCCGGCTCACCGTGCGCGGGCGCGGCGGGCATGCGTCGACCCCCCACCTCTCGCTCGACCCGATCCCGGTCGCCGCCGAGATCATCCTGGCGCTCCAGTCGATGGTGACCCGGACGGTGGACGTCTTCGACCCGACCGTGGTCACCATCGGCCACGTGGTCGCCGGCACGCGGGACAACATCACGCCCGAGACGGCGTTCGTCGAGGGGACGATCCGGTCGGTGTCGGAGGCGACCCGCGCGAAGGTGCACGAGGGCGTCCGGCGGGTGGTCCACGGCATCTGCGCGGCCCACGGCGCGACCGGCGAGCTGGAGATCGAGCCGGGGTACGGCGTCACCATGAACACGGCGGCCTTCACCGGGCTGGTGGAGGAGGTGGCCGCCGGGGTGATCGGCGCCGGCGCGGTGCGCGTGCTCGACGCGCCGCTGATGGGCGCCGAGGACTTCTCGTACGTGCTGCAGCGGGTGCCCGGGGCGATGGTCCAGCTCGGCGCGCGGCCCGCGGACGTCGACGAGGCGACCGCCCCCCAGAACCACTCGAACCGGGTGGTCTTCGACGAGCCCTCCATGGCGGTCGGCGCCGCGCTCCACGCGGCGGTGGCGCTGCGCTACCTGGGTGGGGCGTAGGGACTCACCCCGCCGACCAGGCCGCGCGTCGTCGTGCCCGACGTGATCTCCGCGGCCCTGACGCTATGCGCGTGAATGCCCGCCCAGGGCGGCACCCCGCGTCTGCGCGCGGCTGGTCGGCAACCCGGGAGCTACGCGACTTCGACGGAGCGAGCGGTGCCCGGCCGCGTGCGTCGCAGCTGCCTTTGACATACGCCATATATGGCACCACACTGAGCCCGTGGACAAGACGACGCTCTACCTGACGCCCGAGCTTCGCCGCCGCTTGCGTGAAGCGGCTCGCCGGACCGGCCGGCGCCAGGCCGACGTGATCCGCCTGGCGCTCGACGCCTATCTCGACGAGGGCCAGGCCAATCGACCCACGTCGATCGGGGCCGGCGAGGACGAGGCGCTCGAAGCCCGAGATACCGAGGCCTGGCTCCGCGACCGCTGGCGCAACCGGTGATCACGCTCGATACGTCTGGACTGTATGCGCTGCTCAACCGGCGTGATCCCGCACACGCTGCCGCCGTGGAGACGTTGAATGGGGACACGGGGCCGTACTTGGTACCGGCCGCGACCCTCGGCGAGGTTGCCTTCCTCGTCGAGGAGCGCCTCGGGATCCGGGTGCTCGACCTCCTGCTCGCCGATCTGGAGTCTGGCGCGTACACGCTCGACTGCGGCGAGGCCGACATGGGACGCACGCGCCAGCTCATGAAGCGGTACGAGGACCTCGCGCTCGGGTTCGTCGACGCCGCGGTCATCGCCTGCACCGAACGGAGCGGAGGTCGCGTGTTGACGTTCGACCTTCGCGACCTCGGAGTGGTCGCGGGCGAGGGAACGATCACCGTCCTCCCGGCAACGCCCCAGTAACGACGCCCGTGGCAGGCCCTGCCCGGCCGGACGACGCCCGTGGCAGGCCCTGCCCGGCCGGACCTGCCCGGCCGGACCTGCCCGAGCCGCGACCCATTCGGCGCCTGTCGGGCCCGATATCCTCCAGGGCGATGCCGCGGCGCTCTGGCTGACCACAAGGTCCATCGCGAAGGGCATGCACTCCTGCGCGAGCGGTGCGCACCACTCCGCCCCGAGCGGCAGCGTGCGTGGCGCGGGCGCTGCAGGGCGCTCGTGCCATCTTGAACCGGCCGCCGCAGGCCCTGGCGCCTGCGGCCATGACGCGTAATCGCCCGCCAACCATCGCCGGCAACGCTGTAGAAGATATTCAGCGGCAGGCGGCAGGCGGCAGGCGGCAGGCGGGCAGGCGGCAGGCGGGCAGGCGGCAGGCGGGCAGGCGGCAGGCGGCAGGCGGCAGGCGGGCAGGCGGCAGGCGGGCAGGCGGCAGGCGGGCAGGCGGGCAGGCGGCAGGCCCGTGCGTCGGGGCGGTGCGTGCCCCTGCTGGCCGCCCGTCGGCTACTGGCCGCCCTTCAGCGCCTCCCGCATCAGCTCGAACGCGCGCTCGTGCTCCCCGGCGTCCGCCAGCCGCTCGGCCCATTCCCCGAGCACCTCGCGGAGGCGCGCGGGTGACCCGGCGCGGCGGGCCAGGTCGGCTGCCCGCTCGTACAGGGCGAGAGACGCGGCTCGCTGCCCCTCGGCGGCATCGGCCCGCGCCAGCGTCACGAGCGCGTCGATCTCGGCCGGTGCGTTCGAGGTCCGCTCGGCCAGGTCGAGCGCTTCGCGCGCCAGCCGCATCCCGTCGGCCTGGGAGCCCCGCGCCAGCGCGATCCGCGCCTGCGTGTCGAGCACGTTCGCCAGCCGCCGTTCGTCGCCCAGGCGCTCGAACCGGGCTCGCGCGTCGGCCGCCAGCTCCTCCGCCCGGTCCGCGCGGTCGAGCGACAGGTTGGACAGGGCCAGGTCGTTCTCGACTCCGGCCAGGTCGAAGTCGGTCGTCGACGCCCGGTACAGCGTGACGCTCGCCATCGCCGCCCTGGTCGCACCGTCGTAGTCCCCCGCCTCCCTGCAGCGGAGGGCGAGCTCGTGGTAGAAGACCGCCCGATGGTGGTCGTTCAGCCGCTCGGCGAGTGCGCGTATCTCGTCGAGATGGGCCACCGCCGCGGTGTGGTCGCCGGCACGGGCGGCGGCGGTCGAGAGGGCGATCACGAGGCGCAGCTCGAAATCCGGGACCACGCTGACCCCGCCTCGGACGTCGTCCAGCAGGGCCTGCAGGACCGCGATCGCTTCGGCCGTGTGGCCCTGCGCGTATTCGCCTTCGGCCAGCCAGTACCGCGTGAGGGCGGCACGTACCGGGTGCCCCAGCGAGGCGAACACCTGGACGGCCTCGTCGGCCGCGGACACGGCTTCGGCGCCTCGGTCCAGCCTCACCAGGGCCTCGGACAACCCGAGCAGGAGCTCGGCGCGCTGCAGCGGCGCGTCGGTGGCCGTGAGCAGCGCCCGGAACGCGTCGGCGGCCTCCTGCCAGTGATGCGAAGCCAGCGCGAGATCGGCCTCGAGGCGGGCCCACCCGGCCGGGCCGTCACCCAGGAACCGCTCGGCCGAGAGCCCCAGGCGCTCGGCGAAGAAGGTCAGCGCGGCCATGGACGGCCTGGACAGGCCGTTCTCGAGGGCGCTGACATAGGCTTTCGTGTAGCGGGGAGATGCCAGCTGCTGCTGGGTGAGCCGCGCCGCCAGCCTGGCCGTCCGGAGGCGCGAGCCAATCTGTTGGGCCAGTTCCGATTGGTCGACGACCACGCGTCGTCGGGTCCGAGTTCCAGTCACGCCCGGAAGTGTACCGGTACGTCGCGGGATCGTTGACCCGCCGAGTGGCGCGAACGTGCCGGCTGAACGGCACGGGTATCCGGGGCCCGGGCGCGTCGACGGGGCCGCAAACACGACACGGCCGCTCGCACGGCCGCAGACACGGCCGTACACACGGCCGCCAACGCGCGATGACCGCGATGATCACGGACCGCGATGATCGCTGGCCGTTCACAACCGCGATGATCGCGATTGACCCGATCGCCCCGCGTCCATACACTCCGCCCATGCGCCGAACCCGCGTCCCCGTTCCGCACGGGCACCCGTGCGCCTGTCCGGGCGCCGGCGCGACCTGAACCTCGTCCCCCGGGGTGCGCGCCGGCGATCGATCCCCAGGCCGACGCACCCGAGGTTCCTTCCGTGGCTGCATCTCTCCCGGCCGTCAAGGACGGCGTCACCATCGTCGTCTTCTCCGGCGACTTCGACCGCGTCCAGGCCGCGTTCAACATCGCGGTCGGCGCCGCCTCGAGCGGCCTGCCGGTCAGCATGTTCTTCACGTTCTGGGGGCTCGACGTCCTCACCCGCCCCAACGCGTCGCGCGTCGGGCGCGATCCGCTGCGCACCGCCTTCCGCTGGTTGAAGCCCGGCGGAGCGGGACGCCTGCCGCTGACCCGCTTCAACTTCCTGGGCCTGGGCCCGGTGCTGATGCGGCGGCTGATGGGCCAGTTCCGCATGCCCACGGTCGACCAGATGGTGGAGCTCGCGCACTCCCTCGGCGTCAGGTACATCGCCTGCACGATCACGATGGGGGTGATGGGCCTGACCGAGGCCGACCTGCTGCCGATCGTCGACTCGTACGCGGGCGTCGCCACCTACCTGGCGGACGCGCGCGGCAGCGACGTCAACCTGTTCATCTGAACCCGTTTCACCTCAGCCGCGAAAGGCGATCCCCATGACCGAACAACGTCCCAACCCAGCCCTCCCGCGCGCCGACGTCGTCGTGGACGCCTCCGGGTTCCTCTGCCCGATGCCCATCGTCAAGCTCGCGCAGGCGGTCAAGTCGGTCGCCGTCGGGCAGATCGTCGAGGTGGTCGCCACCGACCCGGGCATCCTCGCCGACGCGCCGGCGTGGGCGCAGATGACCCGGCAGGACATCATCGGCGCCTGGTCGGAGGGCGACCGGCACCACTTCTGGTTCCGCAAGCTGCACGAGTGAGGGCTCGCCCGAGCCGGCCCGGCCGGCCCGAATTGCCCGAACTGCCCCGATCTCGCCGGGCCAGCCTCACTCCGGGACACCACCGTCCGGCTGGCCATACAAAGTATGGCGCCGTTGCCGATGGTCGCTGGCTCCGGGCGCTCGACTCCCTGAGCCGCTTCCGCCGAGCCGCCATACAAAGTATGGCGCGCGTGACACGGGTCGCCGGGGGCACGGGAGTGCCAGCCCGAGGCATCCACGATTCGCGGGACCTCGCGGGGGGGCCTGGACGCCGCGCCTCGCGAGCCCCGACTCGCGAGGCGGATCAGGAGCTGGGCGGGCTCGGCGACGTGGAACCGTATGCGATGTTGAACCCGTCGACGTCACTGTCGGGCAGGGACGGCGTGGAGACCTGGGTCCGGTGCTGGATCATCACGCCACCGTCGCTCGTGACGAGACTGGGGCTCGCGTTGTTGACGGTGCCCGGATCGAAGGTCGTCTGCCCATAGTGGGCGAGCGTCGCAATGTGGCCGCCGATGGTGGGCGCCTCCTCGATCCACTCGGCGGATGAGCCGGGGCCGCTGTAGGCCTGGGCGGTGGTGAACGTCCCCCCAGTGGTGCTGTCCGCGATGGTGATCGTCCACGTGCCGCTCGATCCCTGGGCGATGGTGGCGCTCATCTTGTCGCCCGGCGTGATCGTCATCGTGGTGATCGGCGTCTCGGCCGCGGGGAGGATCTCCCACCAGGCGTAGTAGTGCGCTGCCCCGGCGTAGTAGTCCTGCTCGGTGCCGGTCTGGATCAGGCTGCTGTTGTTGAACCCATCGATCCCGATCCACGACGACGAGTAGGTGGATCCACTCGATGGCTGCACCGTCGGGACTGTCCACTGGCCGGTCACGCTCGCGTAGCTGCCCGTCGAGCCGGTGACGGCATACCCCGACCAGTTGGACGACGCCCAGCCAAAGCCGGAACCGCCGCCCCCGCCCCCGCCGTGGCCGTGGCCCCCTTTGCCACCGGGGTCCACCACCCTCGGCGCATGGATGACGGTCGCGCTCGCGGCCGCAACCGAAGGCGCGGCAAGCATCGTCGCGCACAGTACCCCGCTCGCCAGCGTCGCGATGGACCGTCGCATGTTGATCGTCCCCTCGTCGGCGTTGCCGCCCGGAACGGCAGCTCAGCCGCAGGATACCCGCTCTGCGACCGCGGTCCCACTACCCGCTTCGGCCGCCCCGGATGGCAGGTGCCAGCCGTCACCGGCATCCACCGAGGGCCCTGTTGCATTGCAGCCGCAGCGACTATCCTTCGCGACGGCACGGGAGGCCCCGCGGAGCCGTAACGCATCGGGGCTCCCATCGTTCCGACTGGTACCCGTGTCTGCGAACGGGGCGCCGTCGTGGCCCGTCCGGGCCCAACCTCGGAGCCAAGGAGGTCTCGCATGAGCCATTGGAGAGGCCAGGTCGGCGTCGGCCTTGCCGCCACGCTGCTGGCTTCGCTGCTCGCCACGTCGCTCGTGGCCACCACGCTTGCCATGACGATCACCAACGGCAATCCGTCCGTGACAGTGCCCACGGGCGTCGCGACGAACGTCAACCTCAACTACGTGTGGAGCGGTACGGCGCCGACTGACACGCTGACGGCCGGCACCACGTTCGCCGTCACGTTGCCGGCGGGTTACGGGTGGACCGTGCTGCCCACCCTCACCCCGTCGACCGGGAGCATGACGTTCGCCGTCCCCGTAACCGTGGGTCAGACAACGACCTGGACGCTCTCCGCGTTCACCGCGACCGGGGCGTGGACCCTGACGCTCGCCGGCGGCACGGTCCTGACGGCCAACACGTCCGGCAGCGCTCCCGTCACGCTGAGTGTCGGGGGCGGTGGTGCCGTGATCATCGCAACGCTCACGGCCAGCGGCGCCACGGGCGGCAGCGTCGTGCCCGTCACCGTCAGCCCCACGTCCGTCCCCGCGGACGGCACCAGCACGATCGGGATCGCCTTCGGCACCGTGACGTGCACGACCCAGGCCAGCTTCACGGTGGCCACCACCGGCGGCACGTTCACCACGACCAACCTGCCCGGCGTGACGAGCCCGGTCAACGGCACCTCCGTCACCGTCCTGTGCGCCAGCTTCTCGCTCGTCGGCGGCAAGACCCTGACGCTCCAGGCGCCGACGACCCCCGGCACGGCCACGATCACCGTGACCGTGACGCCCACGACCGGCTCGGCGTCCGTGGACTCAAGCACCATGGTCACCTTCACGCAGGTCGCCCCCGGCCAGGGTCAGACCGAGCGTGAGCACGGCAAGGGGGCGCGCAAGGTCGCCTTCTACGCGGGCGCCGGAGCAACCACGTCGGGCTGCGCAGCGCTGCCAGCGACGCCGTCGGCCGGCGCGCAGAGCTTTGGCTTCGCCATCCTGAACACCACCGGCCACAACCGGCTCAACGTCACCGTGTCCCTGAAGGGCGCGACTCCCAACGCGACCTACAGCGTCACGGTGCAGCAGGCGCCGGGCACGTGTTCGGGTGCGTTCAACGTCTACACCAACTCGCGCGGAAACGGCAACGGCCACGTGCATCTGGCCCTGACGAGCGGCGCGACGCAGGCCTGGGTCACCGCCATCAGTGGCTCGAACGTCCTCGTCACGCGACTGGCCACGCTGCCGGTCAAGGGCCACGGCGAGAAGGATCCGGGCAATCGGGACAACAAGCCCAACAACGGCCACGGCCACGAGAAGGACTAGCGGCCGCGACGTCGCCGGAAGGACCGGCGACCGCTGAGTCGCTGGTCGGGCCGCTGCCCCAGGGGCGTCCGGTCCGACCCCCAGGCAGGCACCGGAATCGCAGGAGCCGCCCGAGTCCCGGGCGGCTCCTGCTTTCGCGTGCAGTGCGCTGTTGCGCCTACGCGGAGGCGGGCCCCGCTCCCGGCACGACCCCCGCCTGGCCGCCCCCCGCGTCGAGGAACGGCATGACCACGGCCTCTTCCTGCTCGAGGTGCGAGCTCATCTGTGCGTGCAGCCCGTAGAGACGCCCCCGCAGGTCGACCAGCTGGCGATGCGTGGGCTCCCGCCGCAGGGCCAGCCAATCCGCCTCCAGGCGCTCCAGTGCCTCGCGCACCTGCTGGTGCTGGAACCGCAGCAGCCGCGTCGTCCAGGGCGTCCCCGCCAGGCGGTCCATCTCGGGGAAGCAGTGGTTGTCCTCCCAGTCGAGGTGCCGGAGGAGCGTCTTCTCCATCGCGTCGAGCAGGCTGCGCAACGCGCTCGCGAGGTCGCTGGAGGCGAGGTTGCCGGCCATCTCCGCCGTCGTCTCGATCCGCCCGACGAGATGCTCGATCTCCCGGTGCTCGTGGCTCAGGATCCGGCGCTCGACGATCGCCTCCGGGTGGCCTGACGCGACCGCCCCGGCCGTGCCCGCCTCGGCCGGGGCGGCGGGCACGTGCTCAGCGTGCATCTGCCGGTCGCCCCTCCAGCGGCACGTAGTCACGTGCGTGCCGGCCCACGTAGAGCTGGCGCGGCCGCCCGATCCGGGAGGCCGGATCGGCCATCATCTCGCGCCACTGGGCGATCCAGCCGGGCAGCCGGCCGATCGCGAAGAGCACGGTGAACATCTCGGTCGGGAAGCCCAGGGCCCGGTAGATCAGCCCGCTGTAGAAGTCGACGTTCGGGTAGAGCTTGTGATCCACGAAGTACGGGTCGTGGAGCGCGACGTCCTCGAGTTCCAGCGCGATCTGGAGGAGCCGGTCGTCGGCGCCCACCCTGGCGAGGATCGTGTCCGCGGCGGCCTTGATGATCCGGGCGCGCGGGTCGTAGTTCTTGTAGACACGGTGGCCGAAGCCCATCAGGCGGAACGGGTCGTTGTGATCCTTCGCGCGATCGACGTACTTGCCGACGTTCCCCCCGTCGGCCGCGATCGCCTCGAGCATCTCCAGGACTTCCTGGTTCGCGCCGCCATGCAGCGGCCCCCAGAGGGCGGCGATACCCGCCGAGATCGAGACGTAGAGGTTGGCGTGGCTCGATCCCACCATGCGGACCGTGGAGGTGGAGCAGTTCTGCTCGTGGTCCGCGTGCAGGATCAGGAGGATGCGCAGCGCCCGCGCCACGTCGGGGTCCACCTCGTAGGGCTCCGTGGGCACCGCGAACATCATGCGCAGGAAGTTGGCCTCGTAGTCGAGCGCCGAGTCGGGGTAGATGAAGGGCTCGCCGATCGACTTCTTGTGCGCGAAGGCGGCGATGGTGGGGAGCTTGGCGATCAGCCGGACTGTGGCTGCCTCCACGCCCTGCGGATCGTGGGGATCCTCGGGTCCCTGGTAGAAGGTGGAGAGCGCGCTCACCGCGGAGGCCAGGATGCCCATCGGGTGGGCGTCCATGGGGAACCCCTCGAAGAATCGCTTGAACTCCTCGTGCAGCAGGGCCTGCCGCTTGATACGCCCTGTCCAGTCCGCGAGCTGCGGCGCGGTGGGCAACTCGCCGTAGATGAGCAGGTACGCCGTCTCCAGGAACGTGGAGCGTTCCGCAAGCTGCTCGATCGGGTACCCGCGATAGCGCAGGATCCCGTTGTCCCCGTCGAGGTAGGTGATCGCACTGCGGGTGGAGGCGGTGTTGCCGTACCCGTAGTCGAGGGTCGTGAGGCCGGCGTCCTTCAGCAGCGATGCGATGTTGACGGCCGGCTGACCTTCGGTCGCCTGTTCGATGGGCAGGCCGAGGACCTTGTCGCCGATGCGCAGCTGTGCGACGTCGGTGCTCGGAGGGGCCTCCAGCAGCGTGGGTCCGCTCATGGATCTCTCACTTCCTTCGTCCATGCGTCCCGACCGCGCGGCGCGCTCACGCCACCGGCACCGGGATCGCGTCCAGCGCCTGCACGAGCTCGCGCACCGCAGCCGCCGATGCCTCGAGGGCGGCCCGTTCGTCCGCGGTCAGCTCGATCTCGATGATCTGCTCCACGCCGTTGCGACCCAGCCGGACCGGGACGCCCACGAACAGGCCGTCGATGCCGTACTGGCCCTGCAGGTACGCGGCGCAGGGCAGGATCTCCTGGCGATCGTCCAGGATCGCCTCGACCATGCGGAACACGGACGCGGCCGGGGCGTAGTACGCGCTGCCGCTCTTGAGCAGCGCCACGATCTCGCCGCCACCGCCGCGCGTCCGCTGCACGAGCCGGTCGATCTGCTCGGCCGTGAGCAGCTCGGTGATGGGGACGCCGCCCACCGTGGTGCGGCTCGGCAGCGGCACCATGGAGTCGCCGTGGCCGCCCAGCACGAGCGCGGAGGTGCTCGTGACCGAGACGCCCGTCTCCATGGCGAGGAAGGTGCGGAACCGCGCGCTGTCCAGCACGCCGGCCATCCCGATCACGCGCGAGCCGGGGAACCCGCTCGTCCGAAGCGCCACGTGGCACATGGCGTCGAGCGGGTTGGTCACCACCACCAGGATGGCCTCCGGCGACCGGGGCGCCGCCTGCTCCACCACCGAGCGGACGATGGCGGCGTTGCGCGCAAGGAGGTCGTCGCGACTCATCCCGGGTTGGCGCGCCAGCCCCGAGGTGATCACGATCACGTCCGAGCCGGCCGTGTCCACGTAGTCGTTGGTGCCGATGATGTGCCCGGCATGGCCGACGATCGGCGCGGCCTCCGCCAGGTCGAGCGCCTTGCCCTGGGGAAGGCCCTCGATGATGTCGACCAGCACCACGTCTGCGAGTCCCGCCTCCAGGATCCGCTGCGCGGTGGAGGCGCCGACGTTGCCCGCGCCGACGACGGTGACCTTGTTGGAAGCCATGAGCGCCGCTCCTTCACCCTCGATGGTCTTCCGCCGGTGCCCTCCGACGAAGCAGGAGGGGCGGGCCAGCCCCGGCCGGCGGTGGGTGACCGGGGGCCGCCAGCGGCCGCCGCGCCCGGCCGTCTTGCCATCGCCACGGGCACCGTGGCTCTCCGACGGGCTCCTGGCAACGGCCATACGGCCCCAGATCGGCAGGGTGGGTCGCGCCACTCCGGCTCGTTTCGGGCCCGTGGCGGACTGCTCGACCGAAGTGGCACGCGGCGGGCGTTTCGACCCGGCTGGGACCGGCGCATGCCATGGCCGGCGCGGAGCCGCAGGGCCCACCCTCTCGGGCGGGACGCAACCGATTCGCAGGGAAGCAGAGCCCGGTTCGCGCGGTTCCCCTGGCCCTGCCCCGGTGGGCCCCTTTCGGACGAGCCTCGGGATGGGCAAACGCGGGGGGCTCGGGCTGCACTTGCGTTCGGGCGTGCGTTTGGGGCAGTCGCACTGGAGTTCCCAGATGACCCGTTCGCCTACGGCCTCGAACCCCACGGAGGCATACGACGATGTCGCGCCGATCGGGCGGTTCCCCTGGCTGACCCAGCGGCACCTGGTGTTCTTCGTGATCGGCTGGCTCGTCGTCTTCTCGCTCGGCAGCGTCCTGATCTCGAACCCGTTCCAGTCCGAGACGAGCGCATCGGCCACCCCGATCTTCTGGCACGTGCTGTACCTGCACGGCATGCAGATCGGCATGGTGGGCCTGCTCGCGCTGCTGACCTGCGGCGTGCTTGGCCTGCGCTCCATGCACACCCGGATGTGGATCGTGGGCGGCGTCCTGTTCGCGACCGTGGTCGCGGCCATCGGCGGCATCTGGGATCGCCAGATCCCGGGGTCGGAAGTGCCGATGTGGGTGCAGATCCTTGGGTTCTTCGCCCTCGACGAGATCCTGATCGTGCTCCTGCTCGGGATGATCGGCGAGTGGCGGGCCGGCTCCGCGAAGGCCCGGACGCTGCCCTTCCTGGCGTCGTTCCTGGCCACGATCTCGATGTTCGTGGCGGCGCTGATGGGCCACCTGGCCGGCTGGATCCTCGAGTTCGGCAACTTCCCGTCCGTGATCGGCTGGTATGCCGGGGTGCTCGGCGAGAAGGTCGACGACTTCAGTGGCGCGCTGATCGGCTCGCACTCCCACGAGATGGTCGTGGGGGTCATGGCGCTGACGGCGTCGATCGCCGCGGCGCAGTTCGGCTACGCCTCGCTCTCGGGCCCGGCGCGCCGCGTGGCCCAGGTCGGCCTCGCCATGGTCGGCGCCGGGGCGCTGGTGATGACCGTGATGTACGCGGCGATGGCCTTCACGACCTGGGCACCGCCGACCCTCTTCACCTCTGCCGGCGGCACCAACGGGATCGCCGGTGACGACATCGTCACGGGCGTGTTCGTGATGCTGGGCGGCCTGCTGGTGCTACTGCCCGTCGTGTTCGGCAGCGCCCGCGCGAGGGCGGTGGCGGGCCACCCGGTGCGGATCGCGTCGGCCTGGTCCTGGATCCTCTCCTTCGCCACCGTGGTGGTCGCGGGGTATGCCATCGAACTCGACGAGACGTACTTCGGCGCGGGTGACCCACAGGCGGCCGGGGCCGCGAAGGACGCCGTCTTCACCTGGCTGCACCAGGACATCGGTCTGTTCCTCATGCCGGCATTGGTGCTCGTGATGCTGGCGGTGGAGCGCCTGGTGGTCGAGCGCCACCGGGACGCCATCGGCTGGGCGACCATCGCGGGCACGACCGTCACGTTCGTGGGCGGGATGATCTTCGTGTTCGTAAATCCCGCATTGCACGGTCCCGGCTATGACGTGTCGACCGTGGGTCTCCTGATCGTCGGCGTCGCGCTGCTGGCCACGATGTGGTACGGGGCGTCCCGGTGGGGCTCTCAGCTTCAGGAGGCAGGCGGCTAGCGGGCCGTGGCGCAGTTGCGCGACGCCGGGGGCGCGGGGCGCCGCTGATCGCGCTCCCGGCGGGCGGCCACCGCCGGCCACCGGGAGCCGCATGCCAATCGCCGCGGGTTGCCCACGTGGTGGCCCGCGGCGATCCGGTGCACCTCTTCGTGCTCGTGGGTCATCGGGCCGTGGTCTGGCGGTCAGCCAGAAGCCGCCCGGACCGAGCTACTCGGCCCACCTCGGTGCGCCGGCGGGTTGCGCGCCCTCGGCGAGCGGGGCGGACTGCC
This sequence comes from Chloroflexota bacterium, assembly GCA_021786265.1. Next base: position 30,057 of record JAJYNP010000091.1, on the reverse strand, counting down.
CAGCCGGTGTCGTCTCCAGCGCCGGGGTCGCCTGGAGCACGTTTACGAGCACCTCGCGGGCCCGCAGCCAGCCTTCGTGCAGCTCGCACAGCGGCTCGCCCGAGATGAGGCCGCAGCGCTTGCCTTCGTGGAGCACGCACGCGTCCGGGACCGTGGGGCCTTCGATCGCCTCGATCACCTCGAGCAGGGACGGAGGCCTGGCAGGCCTCGCGTAGAGATACCCGCCCGACGGCCCGGAACCGGAGTACACCCACCCGGCGTGCACGAACGCCGCCATGGCCTGGCTGATGAAGCCAGGAGTCGTGGAGACCGCGTCCGCGAGTGCGCTCGCCGTCCAGACCCGCGGCTCGGCGGCCAGGATCCGCAGCGCCTTGAGTCCCAGGTCGGTTCGCCGGCTGATCGAGAGTCTCACCAGGGCAATCTCCCTCAAGCTGCGGGCCGCGCACAGGCCCGAATGGCCCGTTTGGGTGGCCTGCGTCGGTCAGCGCAGCATCTCCTCCAGCTCGATGCCACCGTCCCGCGCCCTGGCCACGTCGCGTCGCGTGGCGAACTTGAAGCCCGAGAAGATGCTCGACATCAGCCCGTTCTTCTCGACGTGGTCCACCAGGAGCGCGGAGTAGATGTGGTGGATCATGAAGGCGAGGATCGCCCACATGGCGAGGTGGTGGATCACGCGGACGGTCTGCACGCCCAGCCCGTTCGCGATCCAACCGAACAGAGCCACGACGACCGGATTGCCGTGCTGCGCCTCGAGGGCGAACCCGGTGAGGGTCTGCACCAGGAACAGGAAGAAGACGACCATGTAGGTGGCGGCGGCCAGCGCGTTGTGTCCCAGGATGCCGGGCAGCTCGCGGCGGATGAACAGGTACCAGCCGGTCTGAAGACGGAACTCGTTCAGATGCTGCCGGTTGGTGGGAATGAATGCCCGCCACTGCGCGAAGCGGTTGCCGCGGAAGAGCCAGTATGTCCGCACGATGCCGGAGCACACGAAGACGTACGCGGTGAGCATGTGGATGAACCGGATGATCCCCATCGTGGCCCCCGTTTCGGGGATCAGGAACGGGTCGGCGATGTAGCCCCCGGTGAAGCTCAGGATGATCACGCAGGCCACCGTGACCCAGTGCGTGATCCGTACCGGGACCTCCCAGACATAGACGCGCACGCGCTGCCACGGGTGTGCCGTCAGGAGCGCCTCGTGTTCCCGCGTGACGGCGTCGAACGGGTGCGGATCGGGCACCGGGACGGTGCCGGCTGCTCGGGGGGCGGCCGAAGTCTCCATGGTGCTCCCTCCTACACCACGTCGATCAGCGTGGACGCGCCGCTGGCGGGGTCATGCACGTGGACGGCGCAGGCCAGGCACGGATCGAACGAGTGGACCGTGCGCAGGATCTCGACCGGACGCGTGGGGTCGGCAATGGGGGTCCCGACCAGCGCCTCCTCCCAGGCGCCACGCCGGCCCTGCGAATCCCGGGGCGACCCGTTCCAGGTGCTCGGCACGACGAGCTGGTAGTTGGTGATCGCCTGGTTGTCGATGACCACCCAGTGGCCGAGCGAACCGCGTGGCGCCTCCTCCATCCCGTAGCCTTCCGCGTGCGCGGGCCAGCGGCTGGGGTCCCAGAGCGAGACATCGGCGATCGCCAGGTCGCCGGACTTGAGGTTGCTGGTGAGGGCGGTGAGCCAGCCGTCGAGCTTGCCGACCAGGATGCTGGTCTCGACCGCCCGTGCGGCGACGCGTCCCAGCGTGCTGAAGAGGGCCGTCGCCGGTACGTTCAGCGACGTGAGGACGCCGTCGACCGCCTTCTTCACCTCGGGGTGCCCGGACGCGTAGGCGACCAGCATGCGGGCGAGCGGCCCCACCTCCATGGGCTGGTCCTCGTACCGCGGCGCCTTCAGCCAGGTGTACTTGTCCACGCCCTCCAGCGAGTCGAAGGGCGGCTGCGGCCCGGTGTAGCGGGGGTTGGTCTCGCCCTTCCACGGGTGGTGGGGGGTTCCATCGCCGTCCGAGTAGGTGTACCAGGAATGGGCGACGTTCTCGGCCACGCTGGCCTGGTCGACGCCGTGCACCGTGGTCAGGTCCCGGCCCATGATCCGGCCGCGCGGCAGGTAGAACGTGCGCGGATCGGTGGGATCGCCCTCGGGGAACTCGCCGTAGGACATGTAGTTGCCGATCCCCTGCCCGTACCCCGCCCAGTCCTTGTAGAACCCGGCGACGGCGAGCACGTCCGGGATGTAGACCTGGTCCACGAAGGTCTTCGCCTGTGCGACCAGCTCGGAGACCTCGGACAGGCGTCGCATCGTCAGGGCGGTCGGCGAGTTGGGATCGACGCCCATGGCCATGCCGCCCACCACGTAGGTCTGCGGGTGCGGGTTCTTGCCGCCCAGCAGCGCGTGGATGCGGATCACCTGGCGCTGCCAGTCGAGCGCCTCGAGGTAGTGCGCCACCGCCAGCAGGTTCGCCTCGGGCGGAAGCTTGTACGCCGGGTGACCCCAGTAGCCGTTGGCGAAGGGACCCAGCTGGCCACTCGACACGAACGTCTTGAGCCGGTCCTGGACGCCCTTGAAATAGACCGTGCTGGAGAGCGGCCAGGGGCTGATGGACTGCGCGAGGTCGCTCGTCTTTGCGGGATCGGCCGACAGGGCGGAGACGACATCGACCCAGTCGAGCGCGTGCAGGTGGTAGAAGTGGATGACGTGGTCCTGCACGTACTGCGTGCCGGCGATCAGGTTGCGGATGATCCGGGCGTTGGTGGGGATGGTGATCCCCAGGGCGTTCTCAACGCTCCGCACCGACGCCAGGGCATGGACGGTGGTGCACACTCCGCAGGCGCGCTGCGCGAAGACCCAGGCGTCGCGCGGGTCGCGTCCCTTCAGGATGAGCTCCATGCCCCGGAACATGGTGCCCGTGCTCCATGCGTCCGTGACGGCGCCGTTCGCGACCTCGACCTCGATGCGGAGATGCCCCTCGATCCGGGTGATGGGATCGACGACGATGCGAGCCATCTCTCAGGACACCTCCTTGCCCTGGGCCTCCGGCGCCGCCGGGGCCGCTGGCGGCGGCCCGCCGGGCGATGATTCCGCTGGCTCCTCCGGTGGTTCGAGCGTCTGCCCGCCTGACCGGGAGCGGGCGCGGAGGTAGCTGCCGGTGCCGTGCGCGATCGTCAGCGCGGTTACCACGCCGACCAGCCCGAGCCCGACCTGGTCGGCCGTGACGTCGACCGCGAAGCCGGGTGGGTTCGTCAATCGCCGGTAGAACGGGCTCATCTGGTCCCAGAAGGCCGGCATGGTGCAGCCGACGCAGCCGTGGCCCGCCTTGACCGGCCAGCTGGTGCGGTCGTTGAAGCGGGCGGTGGGGCAGTTCGCAAAGGTCTCGGGGCCCTTACAGCCCATCTTGTAGAGGCACCATCCCAGGCGGTGGCCCTGGTCGCCCCAGGCCAGCACGTACTCCCCCGCGTCGAAGTGGGCCCGCCGCTCGCACTGGTCGTGCAGCAGCTGGCCGTACGCGAACAGCGGACGGCCCATGCTGTCGGTGGCCGGGAAGCTGCCGAACGTCAGGTAGTGGACGATGGTCGCCGTGAGGTTCTGCACGTTCATGGGGCAGCCGGGCAGGTTGATGACCGTCGCGTTGGGCACCATCTTCGCGACGCCGGCCGCCCCCGTGGGTCCTCCGCTCGCGGCCGGCAGACCGCCGTCGAACGCGCACGTCCCGACCGCGATCGTCGCGAGGGCGTTGCCGCAGACTTCCTGCACGATGGACTGGAAGGTCCGGCCGCCCACCGTGCAGTAGATCCCGTTCTGGGCGATCGGGACGGCGCCCTCCACGACCGCGATGTAGCCCTTCGGGAAGGCCGCGATGGTGTCCGTGCGGGACTTCTCGGCGGCGGTCCCCGCGGGGGCCATGATCGTCTCGTGGTAGTTCACGGAGAGGATGTCGAGGATGACCTCGGCCGCCGTGGGGTGGGACGCGCGTAAGAAGCCCTCGGTGTTGCCGGCGCAGTCCTGGCCCTCGATCCAGATCAGCGGGATGCGGGGTGCGTTGACCAACGCCTTCGCGATCCGCGGCCCGAACGATGGTGGAAGCGCGAGTGCCGCCGCCATCCCGCCGCAGAACTTGAGGAACGCCCTTCTCGAGACGCCTCGTTCGGCGAGCAACCTGGGAAGGCTCAACGCGTCTGGCTCCATGCGCCCCTCCTTCGGTGGAACGAGGACGAGGGCCACCCGACGACCCGCCGCGGACCCTCGCCCGCCTCAGCCCCAGCGAACCTGTACGACGTGTACCTCTCTGGCTCGACGCTCTCTACTTCAATACGCCGGCGGTGGCCTCCGCCAGCCCCGCGAGGTTCTCGACGGAGCGGACGAGGTCGTGCCGGATCGCATGTTCCAGGAACGGGTCACCGACGACTGCGCTGGCGAAACCCTCGGGCAGGTCGTAGTCGACCTCGCTCTCCACCACCGTCTCGCCCGGGCCCGCCGTTCCGAAGCGGCGGATCCAGGTCAACCGGCCACCCTCGAGGGCCACCCCGTTGGTCGTGATGGCGTCCGGCGGGCGGAGCAGCGTGACCAGGTGGTGCATGGCAAGCTGCCGGCCGGCAAGGCTCATGAGGGCATCGAACGCGGCCGGGGGTCCGTCGAGGGGGCCGCTGATCCGGGTGACTGCCACGAAGAACGGGTTCCACTCGGGCAGGCGCGCAGGCTGTGCGGCAAGGCCGAACACCCGCTCGATGGGCGCTTGGATCACGCGGCGAGCCACAACGCGGCCCACACCACAGTCCTCCGCCACCGGGTGCAGTGGTCGGTCACGACTCGGCACCCCCCCTGGCGGCCGGCGTCAATGCCCCCTGGTCACTCGAACGTTGCACCGCCGGGCAGGCACGCGGAAGGGCCGGATGGCCCGCGATGAGATGGCCGGTGGGGCTGGCGCCGGCTCCCGCCAGCGCGGCGGGCGCGCCGGATGGGGCACTGAGGGCGACGGGCTCCGCGTGCTGTATGAAGACGGATGGAGCGTCAGATCGACCCTGCAGGACGGCACTCGATCCGCAGCCGCGGTCTGCCGCCGACCACCCGGGCCAGCACCACGGCGGGGGCGTCGAGCGCGTCGTCGTCGGCTTCGAGCCGGTCCCTGCCCGTTCCCGGTGGAGCATCGTCTGGGTCGCCCGTCGGTACAGTCTGCGCACTGGGCTCGGACGTCGCCCACTCCGCGATGCCCCGCGCGACGGCCAGCCCGATCGCGTACGAGAGCCCGGCCACCGCGCCCGAGACCACCCGGCTCACGAGCCCGAATGCCGCGATCACGACCGCGAGCACGCTCGTCGCAAGCGCCAGGCCCACTGCATCCGGCTGCATCCGGATCGCCCCCAGTCCGTCGCCGACGCCACGCCGTCGACCGTCCTCTCGGCCGATCGTGTCACCGACGGGAGCGCTGGCGCAAGAGCCATCGGTCGCCGGGTCCGCGGCGATGCTGGAGATCGCGAGCGGTAGGGATCGTTCGCGACGAAAGCCTCTGCGCGTCCGGATCCCGGGGCCCATCATCAGGCCGGTGCGATTAGCACGGCGGTTGGGCCCATGCATCGGGCCGCCGATGGTCGACATGCAGGCGTACGTCGGAATCACGAAGCACATGGGCGGTCTCCCCGCAACGAGGACGCTCCTCTCCCTCTGCCACGCCCGGGATGCCCGGGAGATCCTCGAGGTCGGCTGCGGGATCGGCGTCGGGCCCGTCCACGCCGCCAGGACGTACGACTGCCGGGTGGTCGGTGTGGACATCTCGGAGCGGATGATCGAGTGGTCGCGACGGCGGGCGCGAGAGGAGCGGGTCCAGGACAGGATCGAGTTCCGGGTCGCCGACGTGCTGGCGCTGCCCTTCGAGTCCGACCGGTTCGATGTGACCCTCTGCGAGTCGGTGCTCGCGTTCATCGCCGACAAGGAACGCGCGATCAGCGAACTGGTGATGACGCACCGTGTCGACCCCGGCCTCGAGGTGCGGAGCCGGATGCGCTGGATCGGGCTGCGCTGGCTGGTCACCGGAAGTAGCGAGCTGTCCGCCGCTCTCTACCCCCCACCTCCGTTGACGGGGTAGTAGGTAGGCTGGCTCGAAGTTGCCGCTCCTCTCCCGGACCGTGCCGCGCTCTCCGTGACGGCTCCTGCCCAGACGCTGGCTGCAGTCACCCCGAGGCCTCAGACATGGGCACCTCGCACTCGCGGAACGTGTCGAGCTGCTGAAGGGTCTGCGCGAGATCGTAGGGGATGTCGCTCGCTTTGAACTCGCGAAGAATGGCTGCGACGCTGAGTGAGACGGCGTAGTCGCGCTGCAGGCGTGTGTTGAACGCAGCGAGTGCTGCCTTGCCGGGTACCAGGGAGATCCTTTCCGCTAGATCGCTCCACGACGCGTCGAAAGCCCTGGTTACAGTCTCGGTGACAGTGGCCGAATCAGTCCCTGAGCGACGCAGGAACTCCGTCCGCCTCGCGACAAGTTGACTGTGGACCTGATACCGAAAGGTGTCCGTCACATCCAACAGCAGCGACTCAACAGGGGCAGGCCCCTGGGCCGCGGGCGTCGCGTCGCGGTCCCTGTCTCGGATTGCGCCGGCGATTGCGCGCTCCAGGACCGAGGGGACGAGCAGGTAGTTCTCAAGCTCCTTCCTGCGCAAGATGATCACGACTCGAAGAAGCCGGCGAAGCCGCCGAGTGACTTCCTGCACTTCATCGTCCGGTCGGTAGTCTCTGTCGAACAGTCCCGCGAATGCCACCGGAAGGCTCAGTGCCTGCCGCATTCCCCGGCAGAGCGCCGCCACGGCAGCTTGTTCGGGGAATCCGCCCAGGGGAACGAGCGCGAAGTCCGAGCCGTTGGCGAGTTTGTCGAGCCCAAGCAGACGTGCGAAGCGCGAGAGCAAGTAGAAGTCTCGGCCCTCGACGAAGAGCACACGTCGCGTGCGCGCAAGCTGAGTCAGGACCACGTTCTGATTGGATCCAATGGAACGAAGGGCAGACGTGACGTCGACAGGACCTCGCAGCCGCCGACCTGACCGGGTGCGTTTGTCCACGACCACAAGATCCGGCGGCTCCGCCTCGGCGAGGATCTCTGAGGAATGTGTAGCGGCCAGCACATCGGGGCCCATGTTGTGCAGGAGGCCGACGAGCTGTCGCTGAAGGTCGGGGTGCAGGTAGATCTCCGGTTCGTCGATGACGACCAGACTGGATTGCTGTGCGCGGACCAGGTGCGTAAGAAGCTGGCACCAAACCTGGAAGCCAAAACCTGCCCAGTAGAGTTCACGTGGGATCCGCCCCTCGCGGCACCACATGATCACCCGCGGCGCGGCCGTGTCGGTGGTGATTTCCGGTGGGCCGATCGTGGTGTCCGGCCACGTCTGAGCGACCAGTTGCTGGAAGGCGGGGAAATCGTCCCGCTCGTACAGCCAGTAGTTTCGGAAGTTGCGCGAGGCTCGATGAGTGCCAAGGTTCCTTCTGACTGTTGCTTCCTCGACAAGCTCTTCCTCGTGTTCAAGCGGTCCCAGGACTGGCACCACCGTCAGCTGAATCGGGTACGCACGCCGGAACTCAGAGGTGTTGTGAGGTGTGCGCAGGTCGGTATGCGGGAATAGGTAGCACCCCCCGTCAGCCGGGAAGTAGAGCTGCAGGGAATTGCCGTTTGAGAGACGGAACGTGACAGTGGAGTCGATGTCCGCGTAGTCCGTGTGGACGTTTTCCAGCGAGATGGCGATCCCTTCTTCCGGCACCTTATAGCCGTACCGGAGGCCGTCTGGGGATTCCAGACGTACGGGGTTGCGAGACCGGGCGGTCTGCAGGCCGGCGGCCAGAACGCGAAACGCGCCGATCACGGTCGACTTGCCGGAGTTGTTCGGTCCAACAAGGATCGTGGTGCGACGCAACGCAAGACTGAAGTCGTGGAGCGCCTTGTAGTCGCGGAAGCGGACCGAGGTGATCGTCACTCTTGGTTGGTCCACTGGCTCTCCCATGCGCGACTGCCTGGACAAGTATTGCGCTCCACTGATCAGAGCGGCGCGAGTCCCGTGCTCGCCCCCGGAGCGGACACGGCGTCCGACCCCCACCGGTCGCTTGGCGGGGCGGCTTGCCCTACACTCGCCCTCAGCCATAGCCCCGCTCCGAGGCCGCCTTGGCGGACGACTTGTTGTCGTTGCGCGAGGCGGCGGCCCGCTCGGGTATGAGCGCCTCGAACCTCCGGCTCCTCGCAAGGACCGGCAAGCTCGCGGCGCGCAAGCTCGGGCGCGACTGGTTCACCACAGAAGCCGCCGTCCTCGCCTATCTCGCGGACGAGCGCTTGCGGAAGAAGGATCCGTACAAGCGCCGCCGAGGTGGCTAGGCAGGAGTGATCGCTAGCGATTAGTGTTCACGCGCAACGGAGAGGCGCGTGGACACAAGTGACGCGGGCAGGCGTGGGCTCGATTTCGTTCGTGGGATCGCGCGCGAGTGCGTGCGCTGCCCGCTCGCGGTGTCCCGCACTCAGGTCGTCTTCGGGGTCGGCCCCTCGACCGCGCGACTCGTCCTCCTGGGCGAAGCCCCAGGCGGTGAGGAGGACGCCGCCGGCCGTCCCTTCGTGGGCACCGCGGGTCGGGCTCTCGATCGCGTGCTCGCCTCGGTCGGGATCGACCGGGCTGCCGTCTACGTCGCCAACGTCGTGCTGTGCCGCCCGCCGGCGCAGCCGCCCAAGGTCAACCGGGAGCCCCTGGCGGCGGAGATCGAGGCCTGCGCCCCCTACCTCGATCTGCAGCTCGCGGTGCTGCGCCCCTCGGTCATCGTGGCGTTCGGGCTCACGCCGACGCGGCGGCTGCTGGGACCTGTTGCGTCGCTCGACGCCGTGCGGGGCCGTGTCCACGCCGCGAGCGGTGTGCTGGTGGTGCCGACCTGGCACCCGTCGGCGTGGCGCTGGGGGATTGGACGCCGACCCCAGGTGGCCCAAGACCTCGCGCTCGCGGCTCGGCTGGCGGGGATCGAGCGGAGGAGTCCGGCATGAGCAGGCAGGTGGATCCGGTGCGCTCGCTGCTGGGGCGGATCGGCGCGTACACGATGCTGGCCCGTCACGACCCGCATGAGATCACGCGAGCCGCTCGGGCGGCGTTCGAGGCGCGGTTCGAGCGAGAGGTGGACCCCGAGAGCGTGCTCGATCCCGCGGAGCGTGCACGGCGCGCCGAGATGGCGCGCAAGGCCTACTTCGCGCGGCTGGCCCTGAAGAGCGCGCAGGCGCGGCGGCGCCGCTCGCGCACGGCGCGGCCCTCGGCCCCGCCGCTCGGGTCATCGCCTGCCGGAGCGAACCCCCGACGCTGACGCTGGAACTGGCCGGCGACGTGCACCGGGATCGTCCGCAGCACGCGGAGCGGGGGGGCCCAGCATGCTACCGGGGGCCGCTTACCGCCCGCTTACCCGGCGCTTGTGGGCGGTCTCCACCGTGAAGCCCCAGCGACACAACGACGGCGACTCGTGCAAGCGGCTGTGGCTTCCGAGAGTGGTGTCCGCGGGCTCTAACCCGAGGTCGGCGGTCATGTGCCCAGCGCTCACGCATAGTGCGATCGACAACAACCGCTGTCTCCACGCACCGTCAGGGGGCCATCCGGACCTACCCGTGAGGATAGGCGCACGGTATGGTCGAGTCTTCCGCGGGGGAGGCGTTGACCTGCGGTCCCTGCCCGGCCGCCTGGACCGCATCGAGCCACTGGCGAGACCGAGCCCCCTGTCACTGCATCACGCCGTCGGGCGTGTGGGGGTGTCGGCGGGCCACGACAGTTTGCCCATCGCAGGCTTGCCACCTGGACTTTGCGTCCCCAGAGCCGAGGGCGCCCCTTTGGGGCTTCTCAGCTCGCTGCAGGGAGGGAACATCATCGTGCGTATGCGACTTACGTCCCTATTTGCCGCCGCGATGCTGCTGGCGCCGACCATGATCGTCGTCACCGCCGGCACCGCGTCGGCCGACGTAGCGCGGTACCAGCTGGAGTCAGCGACGTTCCAGGTGACCGAACCTGCGGACACGCAGAACCAGTGGACCACCGTTTGGACGCACAGCTACACGGTCACTCTCAATCCGTGCGACAACACCTTCACGGGCACGGCTCCGGCGCAGACGAAGACTGGTGGAGGAACCGAGGGCACCGGCGAGACGATCACCGGCACGCTCGGTACCAACTCCATCAGCTACACCGCGACCCGCACATACGACGGCAGGACGTGGACGCTGACCAACGCGCTCTACGATCCCTTCGTGAACATCGCGGTGACAGACCCGCCCGTCGACTGGCCCATCCTGATGAAGGTGAGCAGGCCCCTGATCACGCCGACCACCGACTACAAGAATCACGGCCAGTACGTGAAGGCGCAGGGCGGCGGTGACGACGCGGCCCACTCGTGCATCGGGATGCCGATCACGACCGGGGCCTTCGAGTGGAGTACGAGTGGCACCATCAACTCGGCCTCGTCGACCGGCACCGACGTGGCGCTGCCGCAGGCTGGGACCTACCGGATCGACGTGTGGGGCACCTGGCACAACGACAACTGGGGCGACGTCGACGCCGAGTACGTGCAGTACCAGGGCACCTGGTACAACGGGTTCGACTTCGCCGGCTACACGCTCGGCGAGGGCTTCGGTGACGTGCAGGTGAACGACGCCTTCGTGAACTGGGGCGCGTACACCGATACGCACGCCTACACCCTGGCGATGCCGCTCTCTGGAACGGTCAACCTGGGCGTGTTCGACGGGAACTCGAACACCAACACCAAGGACCTCGGCTGGTACGGCGACAACGTGGGCTCGCTCAACTTCTGGATCACCTACGTCGGTCCGTAGCAGGACCAGTCAGCGATCGTGAATTGTCGCGGGGGCACCGTCGGTGTCCCCGCGACTTGTTTCGTTGCGCGCCACCAGCCGCTCCCACCACATCGGGTGCGGCACCACCAACCCCTTCTTGATCCGCCGGCAGTAGCCCACCGAGAGCCCCGTCGAGCGCGCCAGCGCCCCCGCGGAGACGTCCGCCAGTGTCGGCAGGATCTCCCGCTTGAAGGCGCCCATGTCGGTCGGCCAGCGCCCCTCCCGCTGCCACGCGCGGGCCTCCCGGATCCGCGCGGTCTCCACCTCGCCGAGCCGCTCCCGGCTCGCCTCGGTCCACTGGTCCGAAGCACCGGACCGCCGGTGCTCCTGGAGCACCCGGGCGCCCACCTCGGCGAACCGGGCCGTGTTCTCCGCCTGGACGGCGCGCTCGCATGCCCCACGGCACGTCTTCCGTTGGCCGCGCAGCGGCGCGCCGCACCACAGGCACGCGCGCGCTGGAGGGACTGCGGCAACGGCGCGAGGCGCGGTTGGCGCGCTCGTTGCCCGACCGGCGCTGCGGTTCCGGCCACTCAGGTGCGTCGGGAGCGGGCGCTGCCAGGCCGGCCGCGCCTCCAGCAGCCGGGCCACGTCCTCGGCCACCTGGCCCGCGCCCCGCACGAGGTCGCCGGACTCCTCCGCGAGCTGGCGGGCAAGCGGCGGGGTGATGCGGCACGCGCCCTCCCGTGTCTCGTAGAAGTCGGCCGCGGCGAAGGGCCGTGCCGCGAGCAGGCGCAGCACGTCACTCTCGATGACGGGCCGGATCGGCTCCATCAGGTCGCACGCGAGCGAGTCCCGGTTGGGCTGGTCCGCGTGCAGAACCCCCATCCCGGGATCGAGTCCGACGATGCGGGCGGCGACGGAAGCTTCGCCCTCCAGCAGCGCGTAGAGGTAGTTCAGGAGCGCGTTGGCGGGGTTGGCCGCCAGCCGTGGTCCGCCGGTGAGCGGGGAGGAGCGGCTCCCGACCGTGCGCCAGTGGGCCGGCACCCGGTCGGCGTCGCGCCGGGCGAAGCGCACCGGCACAGTCGCCCACGCGGACCAGTACGCCGCGGCGGCCTGCGCTTCGGCGAGGCGGACGTCGTCGCGGCTCGCCGCGACGTGCAGCCGGGCCGCGGCGTCGCGCATGGTCGCCACCGTCTCGTCGGTGACGGCAAGCAACTCGCGGCCGGCCGCGAGCGCCGACGCCTGCGCGGCGACCTTGGCGGCGATGAGTCGCCGGGCGATGTCGACCCCGACCGGCGCGTCGAGCGCGAGCGCCTGCGCGCGTCGGAGGCTCGGCCGGTCGGTGCCGCGCGGGCCGAAGGCCGCGAGCACGCGCCCGTCGGCGTCGATCTGCAGGTAGGCCGCGCCGACGTCGACCAGCCAGCGGACGGCCTCCAGGCTGATCGCGCCGGTGTGCCCGAGCACGACGAGCCGACGCAGGCGACCGGTCGCGCGGTGGACCAGAGCCTCGCGGCGGTCGCGGCCGATGCCGTCGGCGACGCGCAGGCGGCCGCGCCAGACGCGCACGTCGAGCCCGTAGCCGGAGAGGACGAGGATGCCGTGGGGAGCCACGATCTCCGCTGGCCAGGCGGCCAGGGAATCGCTAGCCTGAGGCTGCATGCGGACGTACCTCCGTGTGCCGTACCCCCGGGCCGCGCCAACGGTCGCGGGGGCTTTCCTTACCTTCGAATTATCACGCGCTTACCGCTCGTGCGGGTGCACGGCGCGCGAAAGCGGCGCGTCCGTGCGCCGCTATCTACACTCCGAGGTCGCGGATCTCGTCGTCCGCCAGCAACGCGGCCTCAACCATCGCCGCCGCGATCAGCTCACTAAGCATGTGCGCCGCCGTCGGCCGGCCTGTCAATCGTCGCAAGTCCGCGGCAAGCTGGTCACGGGGCGTCCCAAACGCGTTGAGCGGGCTGGACGCGCGCCCCAGGCCAGCCCGTCTAGCCACGAGCCGGAAACCACGAAGCTGGGCCCGGAGGATCCTGCGGCCGCGGGCAACGTGCGCGGCGTCCAGGGTAGCGAGCCAAGCCGGGACGTCGGCCGTCGCCAGCCCGAACACTCGACGTCGTGTCTCAAGTGTCTCACCGAGCCGTCGCAGGGCACCCTCCTCCGTCGGATCCGGCGGTGGGAGACCCGGGAGCATCCGGCGCAGTGCCAGTTCGAACGGCACAACCGAGGTGCCCTCGGACGCTCCCCCGAACCAGACGGCACTTGCGATCGCGCCCCGTGCCGGCAGCACGACGGACTGATAATCGAGGTCGACTCCCTCGTGCGCACCCGCGTCAACGTTGAGCAGGAGGTCCTCCGGGCTCCTGACCCGACCGGCTCGGCGCAAGGCCCGCCGATCGATATCCCCTCCCTTGCTGACCGCAGTCTGCACTGCGGGGAGCATCTGCTCCCAGCCCCAGCCGTCCCAGAGGAAGGCGAGTAGCGGCAGCACGTGGCCGTTGACGCCCCGTCTGCGCAGGCGGGCGAGGTACAGCGCGCGACGGACGGCCATCGGGCTCCACCGGGTCGCGTGCCCCCGTCCCGGACCAGAGAACTGTGGCATCTGCGGAGCCACAAGCCCTCGGTGGACGTCCGCACGGAGCGACTCGGGGCTTGCCCTCAACCCGGCCGTCTGCAGGCGAGCGACAACCTCACCGGTCGACAACAAGCGGCTCATGCGGAGCCAAGAGTGACACGTTTGGCAAGGTCAGCTGAAGCCCCGGAGCAGGATCGAGTTACCCCCAAGTGGTCCGATCAAGCTCAGGGAGAGTCACATGTCACCGCGCCGCCGGCCTCGCAAGCCCCTTACCCCCGACTCGACACCCGACGAGCGCGCGCTCGACGCGCTCGCTCTGACCCGACGAGGCTACTCCCTCCGCCGGGCCTCCGACCTCGCGCGGACGGACCCGCGCACGGTCCGCCGGCATGCCCCCTCGGCCTTCCGCAAGGAGGGCCGCCGGTGGATCCCCCGGCCGTTCGATCGCATCCCGCGGCGCATGACGGTCCTCACCGTGCAGGGCCCCGAGGAGGTGGTGGTGCGCGACTCGCGGACGGCCTCCCTCCTCGCCGAGCACGCCAACGCGGTGGCCCGCTACGTCGAGCGCGGCGACGAGTCGCGGCTTGACGCGCTCCCCCGGCGGCGGGTGCAGATCGGCGGACGTCCCGTCGAGCTTGCCACCGACCCCAACCGTCTGGACCGACTCGCCGCGGGCGGCGAGCTGTCCTACGAGCTGTACCGGCACTAGCAGGAGGCACCCGTCATGCACGATCCCGACCTCGACGCCCTCGCCAGGGAGGCCCGTCACAAGCGGCGGTTACCGCCCGATGCGGCCTGTGCGACCTGCCAGACGACGCGGCACCTCAAGGCCTCTCCGGACGGCCGTGTCCTCTGCTACGGATGCCGCCGGGCCGAGGCCGGCGCCTGCGAGGTGGAGGAAGATCACGTGGCGGGGCGGGCCAACGTCGGTGGCCTCGTCGTGCGGCTGCGTCCCAACGACCACCGCACGGTGACCGAGCTGCGCACCCAGCTCGGCGTCGACGCGTGGCCGGACGCCGACGGCGACCCGCTGCTCGTCCTCGCCCACTTCCTCGCCGGTCTCGCCACGCTGCTCGTGCTCCTCGCCGCGTGGCTGGTCGAGCTGGCGGCCGACACCGCGGCCCGCCTCGGGCCCGACCGCTGGGCCGGCGCGCCCCTCGTGCCGGTGGCCCCATGAGCCGCCGACGCGACGGCCTCGCCGCGCTGCGCACGGAGATCGCCGTCCGAGCCTACGTCCCGCGCACTCGGCCGACCCATGCCCCGCGCGTCTACGCGGAGCCCGACCTCGTGCTGGTGCTCGACACGGAGACCCGCACCGACCACGCGCAGGCCCTCCTCTTCGGCAGCTACCGGGTCTACCCCGCGGCGGGCAAGCTGCGCCAGGAGGGCCTCATCGCGGCCGACGATCTGTCCGCGGAGGAGCGCGCCATCCTGGAGGCATACGTGGCCAACCACGCCGCGGAGCACGGCGGGCGGCTGCGGCTGTTCAGCCGTTCTGCGTTCGTGCGTGCGGTCCTCTGGCCCATCGGCTATCAAGCTCGGGCCCGGGTCGTCGGCTTCAACCTGCCCTTCGACCTCTCGCGCCTCGCCTTCGGGTGGCATCGGGCGCGCAACGGGGGGTTCCGCCTCCACGTCTGGGAGTCGGTCGACGCGGACGGACACCGCTGGCCCGACCGCTACCGGCCCGAGATCCAGATCAAGGCCCTCGATGCCAAGCGCCAGTTCATCGGCTTCGCGTACCCGGCGACCCTCGCCCCCGAGCACCGCACCAGCGAGGGGCGCCTCTACCCGGGCACCTTCCTCGATCTCCACACCCTTACGTACGCCTTCACGGACGCTTCACTCTCGCTTACCGCGGCCGCCCGCGCGTTCGGCCTCCCCGAGGGCAAGGCGCAGGTGGAGGCGCACGGCGTCCTGACCCCCGCGTACATCGACTACAACCGCCAGGACGTGCGCTTGACCTGGCTGCTGTATCAGACGCTGCTCGCGGAGTGGGAGCGCCACCCCATCGGCCTCGCGCCCGAGCAGGCCTACTCCCCGGCCGCGGTGAGCAAGGGCTACCTGCGCGCGATCGGCGTGCAGCCGCCGCGCGAGCGGGCGGCCGCCGTCTCCGACGCGCGCCTGGGGCAGGCGACCACGGCCTACTTCGGCGGCCGGACCGAGTGCCGCGTCCGGCGCGTCCCGCTGCCCGTGCGCTACGTCGACTTCACCTCGATGTACCCGACGGTGTTTTCGCTCTTGGCGCTGTGGGACTGGGTGACCGCGGAGCGGTTCGCGCTGGTCGACGCCACCGACGAGGCCCGCGGGCTGCTGGCCGAGTGCACCCGCGAGCGGCTGCACGAGCCGGCCCTCTGGCGGCGCCTGGCCGGGGTGTTCTGTCGCGTCCGGCCCGACGGCGACCTGCTGCCCGTGCGTGCCCGCTACGGCGCCGACGCTTCCGACGTCACGGCGCCCGCGGGGGCCGCGGCCGCGTGGACCATCGGCCTCAACGAGCTGGCCTGCCCGGTCGATCTCTGGTACACGCTCGCCGACCTCGTCGCCGCGCGGCTGCTGGGTTCGACCGGCCCGATCATCCTGGAGGCCTTCCGGGTCGTGCCCGAGGGACAGGCGGGGGGACTCACGCCCGTGAAGCTGCGGGGGACGATCGCGGTGGACCCGTCCGCCGACGATCTCTTCCGCTTCGCCACCGAGGAGCGGGCCCGGGTGAAGCGCGATCGCACCCTGTCCGACCAGGAGCGCACGCGGCTCGCCCAGTTCCTGAAGACGCTCGCCAACGGCGGCGCCTACGGGATCTTTGCGGAGTTCCGCCAGCTCGACCCGGTGGCCGGCGGCAAGCGGGTCTCCGCGTCGGGCCTGTGGCCCATCGAGGCACGGGTGTCGACGCCCGAAGAGCCCGGTGCCTTCTGCTTCCCGCCGCTGGCGGCGACGATCACCGGGGCGGCGCGCCTGCTGCTCGGGCTGCTCCAGGCCGACGTCGAGGCTCGGGGCGGGAGCTACGTCGCGTGCGACACCGACTCGCTGGTCATCGTGGCCTCGGAGCGTGGCGGCCTGCTGGCGTGCCCGGGCGGATCGGAGCGCCTGCCGGACGGACGAGCCGCCGTGCGGGCCCTCGCCTGGGCCGAGGTCACCGAGATCCTTGGCGGGCTCAACGCCCTCAACCCGTACGACCGGGAGGCGGTGCCGTCCCTGATCAAGCTGGAGCCCGAGAACTTCGCGCCCGACGACCCGACGCGGCCGGAGGAGCTGTGGGCGGTCGACATCAGCTCCAAGCGCTACGTCCTGTACAACCGGGGCGCCGACGGCGAGGTCGAGGTGCGCAAGGCCTCCACCCACGGCCTCGGCCTCTTCCGCTCGCCGATCCCGGCCGACCCGGCGTGGGACAAGGAGTGGCCCGAGTGGGCCGACATCGTGTGGCGGCGCATCATCGCCGAGGCCGAGGGGCTGCCCCTCGATCCCGCGCCGGCGTGGTTCGACCTGCCCGCGGTGAGCCAGCTGCCCATCTCCAGCCCGACCGTGCTGGCGCCCTTCGCTGCGCTCAACGCGGGGAAGCCCTACGAGGCACAGGTCAAGCCCTTCGGGTTCATGCTGATCGGCCACGCGGACCCGCTCGTGCCGCTTCCCGACGGGCTTTGCGGCCCGGTCACCCCGGTGGCGCCGTTCACCAGTGAGCCGGAGCGGCTGCTCGGGCTGGCGTGGCGGAACCGCGCCGACGGGCGGCTGATCGAGGTCACGACGCGCCCGGGCGGGGAGCCCGGCAAGGTGCGGCTCAAGACCTACGGCGACATCGTGGCCGACTATCGCCTGCACCCCGAGACAAAGAGCGGCGACCCGCGCGGCGGCCTTGGGCGGCGAGGGACGGCCGGGCTGCTGCCTCGGCTGCGGGTCGAGGCGGCCGGGGTGCCCCGGCACATCGGCAAGGAGAGTAACCGGCTCGACGAGGCCCAGAATGGCCTGGTCAGCGACCCCGACGAGGTCTACGTCGAGTACCGCGACGAGCGCGCCGAGTGGCAGGCGCTGCTGCCGGCGCTGCGGCGGCTGCGCGACGAGCGCGGGTGGCGGTACCTGGCCGAGGCGTCGGGCCTGTCCGAGCGGGCGCTGCGGTATGCGCTGAACGGAGGGAAGATGCCCCACCGAGGCCCACGCGCCCGTCTCAAGCGTCTCCTTCCATAGGCAGAATTCGCTGTTAACATCGACAGGAGGAGCGGCTACAATAGAACGCGTGTTCGGAAACGTGCTGGAGGCGTCGGTCTCCGAACGGGCCGCCGTGCTCGCCCTTGTGGCAGCAACGCAGGGCGAGTGGTACCGCACTGCCGCGCTCATCGAAGACGCCGGTAGTGCGCTTCGGGTTCTGCATCGTGCCTGGACGGAGTTCGAGCCGTTCGACGTGCCCTCGGCCGACGCCCTAGCCGGTCGGGTCAGCATGGACGACCTCAGCCACTACGAAGAACTCGTGGAGCGGTACGAGGCGCGCGGGGTCCACGTCGTTACGGTCCTCGACGCCACGTATCCCACCAACCTCCGTCACGTCTACAATCGCCCGCCGTTCCTCTTTGTGAGGGGGAACCTGCGCGCAGAGGACAACCGCGCAGTCGCGGTCGTCGGAACGCGAAATCCATCGGGTGCCGGACTGGACCAGGCCATCCGGCTATCCACGGAGCTTGCGCGCAACGGAGTCACGGTCCTGTCAGGGCTGGCGCGCGGGATCGACGGAGCTGCGCATCGTGCCGCACTCGCTGCGGGCGGCCGGACCGTGGCGGTCATGGGGACCGGGATCGACAGGATGTATCCAGCCGAGCACGCGGAACTGGCCCAGCAGGTCCTGCACTCTGGAGCCCTCGTCTCGCAGTTCTGGCCCGAGGCACCTCCGACGAAGGTGTCCTTCCCCCTGCGCAACGTCGTAATGAGCGGCATGGCCATTGGCACGGTGGTCATTGAGGCCAACGCGACGAGCGGAGCGCGCATGCAGGCTCGTCTCGCTCTTGAGCACGGCAAGCGCCTGTTTCTGGTCAGGTCGCTTGTCATGCATGAGGACTGGGCGAAGCGGTACGCGGAGCGCAAGGGAACGATGGTGATCGACTCGGTGGAGGACATCCTCCACGTGCTCGTGGCCATGGCGCGGCCGGCGGTGCAGCTCACGCTCGGCTGAGAGACGCCGTGCCGACCGCCGTCGAGATCACTGACCCGCTGCTGACGACATACACGCGCGTTCTCCCCATCGGCCCTGGTGTGTGCGATGTGTGTCACGGTGCCCCGGGGACTGGCTGGACGCGGTGCTGGAGCTGCAAGGAGTCGGTTGAACAGGTCTCCTGCCCGGCTGAGTTGGTGGTTCCGATCTCGCTGACCGTCCTCGATGGGCAGCTCCACCATGTGCTGCGCAACTACAAGAGTCCCTTCTACCCTGAGACAGTGCGGCAGCGCCTTCGAATAGAAGTCAGTGCCCTCGCTGCTCGCTTCATTGCCCAGCACGGGCCGTGCATCCGCGCCGAAGCGGGCGAGGAATGGGACTGCATCACCATCGTGCCATCCAGCCAAGGACGGACTGGCGTCCATCCGTTAGAGCAGGCACTTCGCATGTTTCGATACCTCGGCAAACACTATCGACCCCTTTTGACGCCAGGTCCGGAGAGGGCGAGCCACAATCGGGCCTCGGACAAGGCCTATTCGGTGACGGGGAGTGTCCGAGACCTGCGCGTCCTGCTGTTGGACGACACGTATACGTCGGGGGCTCGGGTACAGAGTGCCGCCTCGGCGCTGCAGCTAGCCGGCGCAAGGGTCGTCGCCGTGGTGCCCATCGGGCGAGTGATTAACCCGGGCTACAGCGGGGAGAGTGCGGCCCTCTGGAAGCGAGCGAAAGAGAGGCAGTTCGACTTCGAGGTATGTTGCCTGGAGAGATGAGCCGGATGTGGCACGGTTGGACCCGAGTCTCGATCAGTCGATCCGGTCACGCCCGTGCACCATCTCTACTGATGCGCTCTGCGCTGTTGGCCGCACAGCCACCGGCTGGGCGATGATCGTGCGTGGAGGCCTCTGGCCGCGCTGTGCGATGAGCGCCCCGACGACGCCGCGAGGGAGTCTGCTCTTGCGGCTCCGAGGCCCGGAAACGACCCTTTGATCTGATTGGGCAGCGCTGGGACAATCCCTCGCTGTGGTCGGCGAGGCGCGATTAGAGGCGCGTCGCGTACACCAGGCGCTCGACGGTCCCCCCGGTCGGAACGTCCGCGAAGCGACCTGTAGTGACGTTTCGGCCGAGCGGTAGGATGCGGCGGCCGCGCGCGGAACGGTTGCGAATTTCAATCGATGTGAAGCCAGCGGCGCTCATTAGCTCGCCAAGGGTCGCAACAAGGTCGAAGGTCCTGCCAGCGCGAACGGAGTTGGCCATTGCGACGCCTATGGCCGCGCCGGGGCGCGTAACACGATGCACTTCTGAGAGGTGCAGTGCGAGCCTCTGCGCGTAGTCGCGAATCGCGCGACCCTTCGCCGTCTTCTCGCGACCGTAGAGTTCATACCAGTCCGCAAGTGTGTTGGGCGGTATGAAGCAGACGCCGTCCGATGGGATTCGCGAGTATCGCCCCAGCTGGTCGTCCCTAGGGTTGGGCCAACGGAAGGCCAGATAGGACAGCCTCTGGACGTCAATGTAGTCATACGTCGTGAAGTAGGGCGGACTGGTAATCACGGCGTCGAACGCACCATCTTCGAACGGTAGTCTCGCCGCATTACCCTGCACGACCCTAGCAGGAACCGAGGCCCCTAGAGTCTCACATCGCACGTCGCGCGCGATTGTTCGTGCGCAGCGCGCCAATTCGTTGGCCAACGGCCTTGGCGATCTCGACGGATCGACCTGAGGCTTGATAGATCCGGCAAGCCACACGGACGCTGGCCGCAGCGCCGCCGACAACGTCAGTTCGCAGAAGGCCCGTGTCGCGCTGTCGGGGATCGATTCGATCGTCGTGAGCACGGCTACTAGCTGATCGACGTTGCGGGGACCCATCCAACGTTCGAGCTCGGCCCTATGGGGATGCCGTCCGTCGACAGCGGGCTGCAGCCTCGCCAGGCCCTCTGCTTGATCGAGTGCAGCCTCGAGATCCCTCGGTGGAGCGAGCCGCACTGTGCTGATCAGGACACCCAGCCGTCCGAGTTCGACGCCCTCCGACGGAATCCCAGCTTGACGAGCGGCGGCCATAGTGGCGCCCGTGCCCGCGTAGGGATCGAGGAGGCGCGCTGGACGACCGCCAAGTCTCTCGACAAGGTCGCTCAGAAGCTGGCCCACGACGGGCGCAGCAAACCTAGCCGGATAGCGATGGAACCACCCGAGTCTTGGCTCATAGTCGGGCCAAGTCGTGGGAGCAGCAGGGCTGGGAGGGGTGGCGTCCATAACGACCGCTACGATGTCAACAGGCGCCGGGACTTGGCCGGTCGGACGTTGACGAACACCGGATTGAGGAACGTCGCCCCGGTGAGAAGGCACTGGCCGGGACCGAGCGAGGGCACGGTGGTCCACAGGGCTTCGTGCACGCCCCCGGTCGTTTGACGGACGGGGGCGAGATTCGCGATGGATTTGAGCTGGTGGATGAACCGCGTATTTGCCAATTCGAAGAGTTCATCTGGGACATGACCGGGTTGCTGGGACACCAGCACGAGGCCCATCCACCGCTTTCGTCCGCGGCGGCTGATGATCTGGAGCTGATCGATGACCGCCCTCATCCGTTGAGCCGACGCCCGGGACACGAAGGTGTGGACCTCTTCGATGACGACAAGGACGCGTGGGCGCGACACGCCGTTCGGCATAGGGGCGCCCTCGTCTGTGGCGATCACAGCGTCGAACAGTGCCTGTAGCAAGTACGAGATGGCAATGCTTCGGCTTCGATCGTCGGTCTCGGACACGTCGAGCACCGAGAGACGCCCGCCGAGCAGGAGATCGTTGACGGGTAGCTCAGGAGTCCGCGCGGTTGCATTCCAATCGAGGACGCGCGACATTCCGAGGGTGATTAGCTTGCTACGAAGGGTCGCCGCGGTGGGAAGTTCGGTGGCAGTTGGCGGTCGTCCCAGGAGGGGAACGTTCGGATCCTGGAGGCCATCGATGAGCGTCTGGAGCGTGTACGCGTGTCTGGTTCCGGGCGTCGTCACGCCACCTGCTAGGACCCCGGTCCGACCGGCGGCCCCACCTGGCGCCGCTGCGTTCCGGACGGCCTGCGCGCAGATCTGCGTAAACATCCGCACCTGGGGTTCCGTGAGTTCAAGAATGTCACTCACCACCTCAGGAGAGACACCGGCGATCGGAACTTTGAAGCTGATCGGGGCTGCAGCGTCAGAGGCGCCGCTGCTCGGGACGTAGACACGGAAGTCGTCAACCCCGTCAGGGGCGAGGCCGTAGCTGTCCGAGAGGATGGCGATCATGCGAGGGTCGGCCGCCGCCTCCTCCATGCGGACATACTCACCCTCAACATCGATAACAACGACCGCCCAGCCCGCTGCGAGGGCCTCCTCCATGACTACCTGAGTCGTGTTTGACTTGCCCGAGCCGACGGTGCCAAATACCCCGATGTTGCGGGGGAGAAAGTTCTTGCTCCCCGGATCCGCAGCGACGTCGACCGCCTCGTAGCCCATGAGGTGGCCGATCTGGAAGTCACCCTCGAGTCCGAGCATTGTCCGGAGACGGGCCGCTGGATAGATAGATACCTCCGAGTACGGGCGGGGGCGCGTAGGCGTCGGTACAAGCCGCTCGCCTCCGCGAATCTCGCCCAAGACCTCGACGGACCCGTAAACGTAGTAGGTGGGCCTGAATTGAGTGCGCTCCGGGAAGAGCAGGGTAGTGCGAGAGATGGCACTCTCGGTACTGATCTCGTGGGGGGCGTGGAAAGGTCCCTCTACTACCCGTCCCAGGAACTCGGTTTCCTGTTCCTCGTCCCGAATCCCAACGTAGGCATCGCGCCGGAAGGCACGTCGGCGGTCAGGAGAGACCATCACCCCTGACGTGTCGTTTGACCCACCGTTCTGATCGAAGCCCACGAAGCCCAGCGAGACTAGAGAGGCCCTTATTGCGGCCTCTGCCGGACCTTCATCTATTCCGTCGGATCGCGCATCTGCCGCGTTTGCCTGCGGCGTCTCCGCCGTCGGCGGCTGCTCGGGCCCGACGACGCCCCCCCCGTTGTCCAAGACCGCGTCATTTGGGTCGTTCATGAACGCGTCCTCCTTGGGTCGAGATCAAAGAGAGCAGTGTCCGCCCCGACCATTGCCAGACGTGCTTCGACAAACGCTCTGAAGTCGGCGCCTTTGAACAGGGTCCTGGCGACCTGGTCGGCGAGGTCGATATGGAACGGAAAGGCTCTCGCTGCCATTGGCGACCCTTCGGAGGGCAGGCCGCGAGTCCAGAGCGCATCGGCCATGAAGAGGGCAACTGCCTCCTCCACTCGGTTGGCGTGGCATTCAAGAAGGAACGGGGCATTGCCCGCTTTGGCCAACACGACTGCTACCTCGGGTCCGGCTGAGGCGATGAACTCACGAAAGCGGCGCTCGTCGTTCGCGTTGAAGTTCGCGCGGACCGTGCCAATCGTGGGGTCTCCATCGAGGAAGACTGACAGCGTCTCGACCATAGAGCGGATGACTATGTATTCCCCAGGCTCCAGCAGGACCGCGGCATTCAGGATGTCGAGGTCCTGGGGGCTCTCGGAAACCGCGATGAAGGTCTCGGAGTCCACGTAGGAGCGCACTAGATCGAATGTCGGCGGTAGGTTAGCATCGGGCCTTCCGGCTCCCGTCCTCAGCTCGTGAGGCATCAACTCGCCATGGATCATTCGCCAGTCGGCAGGATGATCGCGAAGCAGCCGCCGTTCTCCGAAGAGCATCACTGCACGACTGAGCAGGTTCGAGATCGACCGCGCCGTTCGGAGTTGCGCGAAGAAGTCAGTCGCGCTACTAGCCCCCGACGCGAGCTCGTACTCGAAGATCCGTGTAACGAGGTCCACGACCTCGCCGCGGTTGGAGACGAGCACCACGCCGACTTGGATCTTCGACCCCGTGAGCAGTGGCACGGCGTCGACGGTGCCATCGGCCGCGGCCACGGTTCCTGTTGCCAGCAGGCGCTCGGCCGCATCGAGAGCGCTGCGGCTGGGGCGATGGACCTGCTCCGCTAGCTCGGGGCTGCGGGACAGCAGTTCCTCTCGGTAGGCCTCGCGCAAGCCATGAGCACGCTCCAGGCTCGCGTCCACTCGATCCCGCAGCCCATCGAGGTGAACCTCAAGCGAAGCCCACGGCGCAGACGTGACGACGTCTGCGATGGAGGGCCGCATGAACGGCTGCGTCGACACCGCAGCGATACCTCACTTCCCTAGGTGTGGACCGTGGTTGTGCTCCACTTTACCTGTGACGGAAGCCTGCCGCGCCTCGTCCGGCACGCGACACCAGGGGGCCTGCGCCCGGCTCGGCTCGCGAGCGGCAACTTCCAGAGGATCTACCTACTACCCCCCACCTCCGTTGACGCCATGTGCGCAAGCCACTAGACTCAAATCCGACGATTTCCGTCGGAATTGGCGGGACGCGACGCCGGGCGAGCAGGTCGGTACGGTCCGAGCAGATCGGGCCAGGCCGGGCGAGTCGACCGACCACCGTACCCGGACCGATCGGAGATCGCCACCGACCTGAGCGAACACCCGGGGGCAGCGACTCGACCGTGCGAACCAGCTTCATGAGCACCGGCGCCGTGCACTTCTCCACGAAGGGCGAGTACGGCGTGCGGCTGATGGTGGAGCTCGCCCGCCACTACGGCGAGGGCCCCGTGAGCCTGGCCGACGTGGCCGATCACGAGGACCTGCCCCGGCCCTACCTCGAGCAGCTCGTCGTGAGCCTGCGCGAGGCCGACCTGGTCATCAGCCACCGGGGGGCGCGCGGTGGGTACACGCTGGCCCGCGACCCCGGAGAGATCCGCATGGGCGACGTGCTCCGCGCCCTGGAGGGACCCATCGTCCCGATGATCTGCGCCGCCCACGACCGCGAGACATCCGGTCAGTGCGGCCGTACTACCTTCTGCACCGTGAACACCCTCTGGGTCAGGGTCCGGGACGCCATCACCGACGCCGTGGACTCCCTGACCCTCGCCGACCTCGCGCGTCCGCTCGTCCCTGCGCCCGGCGTCCACCCCACGCACGTCGTCGTCTGATCCATCGGTCCCCGCCGCGGCGAAGAACCGGAGCGCGGGGCCGGCCACCGTCCCGAGGAGTCGAACCCCAACCGTGAGCGACACGAACCCGACCGCGAGCGGCGCCACCGTGCCTGATGCGAGCCCCACCGCGGGCGACAACGAACTGGTGATCCGCGACCTGCACGTGGTGCCGATCGCCGACCCGAACCGGGAGATCCTCGCCGGCGTGGACCTGACCGTCCCCCGCGGCGAGGTCCACGCGATCATGGGCCCGAACGGGTCGGGCAAGACCACGCTGGCCTACGCTCTCATGGGCCACCCGGCGTACAAGGTCACGCAGGGCGAGGCGACCTGGCGCGGCCACGACATCCTGGCGCTCTCGCCCGACAAGCGGGCGCGCCTCGGCATCTTCCTGGCCTTCCAGTACCCGACCGCGATCCCCGGGCTGTCCGTGGCGAGCTTCCTGCGCACGGCGCTCAACGCCCGCATGCGCGGGCTCGATGGGCAGGCGCAGTACGACCCCTCGGACCCGGCGCGCGGCGGGATCACGATGGGCGCCTTCCGCAAGCTCATGCGCGAGAAGATGTCCCTGCTCAAGCTCGACGACGCGTTCGCCGGCCGCTACGTGAACGAGGGCTTCTCGGGCGGCGAGAAGAAGCGGCTCGAGATGCTGCAGATGGCCGTTCTCCAGCCGGAGCTCGCCATCCTCGACGAGACCGATTCCGGGCTGGACATCGATGCGCTGCGGATCGTGGCGGAGGGCGTCAACGCGCAGCTCAACCCCGGGATGGGCGTGCTCCTGATCACGCATTACCAGCGGTTGCTCAACTACATCACCCCGGACTACGTCCACGTCCTGGCGCGCGGCCGGATCCTCAAGTCCGGGGGCCGGGACCTGGCGCTCCAGCTCGAGGAGGAGGGCTACGGCCCGGTGCTCCGTGCGGCGGGATACGAGGACTACGTCGGCGACGAGGCCCCCGAGCCGGAGCCGGCGGCGCACTGACGGCGAAGGAAGGACCTGGACGATGGCGATCGGCGAGCAGCGGACGGCGGGCAGGACGGCGCCCGTGACCATCCTGCCGCAGGACGGCCCGGATCCCGTGGCCGACTGCGACGTGGCCGTGCCGCGCACCGGGACGGGGACCGCGCTCGAGGCCGAGTCCGACGCGCCCGACGCGGCGGAGACGAACCGGCGCGACCCGCTGGACCCGGTCGCGCTGCGGCGCGACTTCCCGATCTTCGAGCGCGACTTCGGAGGCCGGCCGGTCGCCTACCTGGACAGCGCCGCGACCAGCCTGAAGCCGCGCGCCGTGGTCGACGCGGTCAACGACTACAACACGCGCCACACCGCGAACGTCCACCGCGGCATCTACGCGCTCGGCGAGGAGGCCACCGCCCTGTACGAGGGCGCCCGCGAGCGTGTGGCCCGGTTCATCGGGGCGCGCGATCGCCACGAGATCGTCTTCGTGCGCAACGCGACCGAGGCGATCAACCTGGTCGCGGCCACCTGGGGCCGCCGGAACATCGGGACCGGCGACACGATCGTGCTCACCGAGCTCGAACACCACTCGAACCTGGTGCCGTGGCAGATGCTGGTCCAGGAGAAGGACGCCGACCTCGAGTTCGTCCCGATCGACGACGAGGGCCGGCTGATCCAGGACAACTACGACGCGCTGCTCCGCACCCGGCCGAAGCTGGTCGCGTTCACCCACGTCTCCAACGGCATCGGGACCATCAACCCGGTCCGCGACATGGTCGACCGCGCCCACGCCGCCGGTGCCCTCGTGCTGGTCGACGGGGCGCAGGCGGTCCCCCACATGCCGGTGAACGTGGCGGAGCTCGACTGCGACTTCTACGCGTTCAGCGGCCACAAGGCGCTCGGGCCCACCGGCAGCGGCGTGCTCTGGGCGCGGCGCGAGCTGCTCGACGCGATGCCACCGTACATGGGCGGCGGCGAGATGATCCGCGAGGTCCACCTGCGCTCCACGGTCTACAACGACGTGCCCTGGAAGTTCGAGGCCGGCACGCCGGACATCGCGGCGGCGATCGGGCTCGGCGCGGCCGTTGACTATCTGGTGGCCCTGGGGATGGACCGGGTGCGGGAGCATGAGCGGCTGCTGGCCGCCTACGCGCTCGGCGCGCTCGCCCGCGACGTGCCCGGGATCACCCTGCACGGGCCGCGCACGGCCGATGGGCGGGGCGGTGTCGTCACCTTCAACCTGCCGGGCGTGCATCCGCATGACGTCGCGACCCTGCTCGACCGCGAGGCCGTGGCGGTCCGCGCCGGCCACCACTGCACCCAGCCGCTCCACGAGCGCCTGGGTGAGGCGGCCACCGCGCGGGCCAGCTTCGGCGTGTACAGCACCACGGACGACATCGACCGGCTGGTGGCGGGGTTGCGCAAGGTCCAGGCCCTCTTCGGTCGAGAATAGTTGCGGACGCACCGCAGTACACGGATGGGCGATACTGAAACCCGATGGACGACCTGTACCGTGCCGAGATCCTCGAGCACTACCGCCACCCCCACAACTTCGGGACCCTGGAGCAGCCCGATGTCGTGCAGGAAGGGTCGAACCCCCTGTGCGGCGATCGGCTGACCCTGATGCTCGACATCGACAAGCAGGGCATCGTGGACGAGGTCGCGTTCACCGGGCGCGGCTGCGCGATCAGCCAGGCCTCCGCGTCGATGCTGACCGACCGGATCCGCGGCCTGCCGCTCGCGGAGGTCGCGAAGATCGGCCGGCAGGACGTGCTCGACGAGCTCGGGATCGAGATCAGCCCCGCGCGCCTGAAGTGCGCGCTGCTGTCGGTAGACACGCTGCGGCGCGCGCTCGAGGATCGGGTCGCGTGGCAGGCCGAGACCGAGGAGGAGCCGGCGTGACGCGCCCCGCGGGCCGCTGCAGGTGTCGGCGGCCGGCCTGAGTCGCCGGCGTCCCATTCGCGACAGCGCGATCCCGCGCCGCCTCCCGTGAGGCGGCCCAGTTCCCGTCCCCTGGAGTCCCGTCTCATGCCGAAGACATTCAACGAACTGATGCGCGAGGCCCGAGCGGTCACGCGAGAGGTGTGGCCCGACGAGGCCGCCCGGCTCCTCCAGTCCGGTGCCAGGCTGGTCGACGTCCGCGAGCAGGACGAGTGGGAGCAGGGGCACATCCCTGGCGCCCTCCATCTCGCCAGGAGCTACATCGAGCAGGAGATCGAGGCCGCGGTCCCCGACCGGGACACGTCGCTGATCCTGTACTGCGCCGGCGGGGTTCGTTCGCTGCTCGCCGCACGCGAGCTGCGGGCGATGGGGTACACCGACCCGATCTCCATGACCGGTGGCTTCCAGCTGTGGAAGTCCGAGGGCCGG
Organism: Chloroflexota bacterium; assembly: GCA_021786265.1. Next base: position 2,237 of record JAJYNP010000091.1, on the reverse strand, counting down.
CCGTGGACCCAGCCGAAGGTGCTGACGCTCGAGCAGAAGCGGCGCTACAGCCGCCACCTGCTGATCCCCGAGATGGGTGCCGAGGGGCAGGCGAAGCTCCTCGACTCGCGCGTGCTGTTCATCGGCGCCGGCGGGCTCGGCTCGTCGGCCATGCTCTACCTCGCTGCCGCGGGGGTCGGGACGATCGGGATCGTCGACTTCGACGTGGTCGACCTCAGCAACCTCCAGCGCCAGGTGATCCACGCGACCGACCGGGTCGGTCAGAAGAAGACCGATTCGGCCGCGGCCGCCATCCGCGCCCTCAACCCCGGCGTGGAGGTGGTCGCGTACGACGAGATGCTCGCCGAGGACAACGTGGCCCGGATCATCGAGGGTTACGACGTCATCCTGGACGGCACCGACACCTTCGAGACGCGCTACACGCTGAACGACGCGGCGGTCCGCGCGGGCATCCCGGTGGTGCATGCCAGCGTGTTCCGATTCGAGGGGCAGCTCACGGTATTCCAGCCGTACGCCGGCCCCTGCTACCGCTGCCTGTATCCGACGGCGCCGCCGCCGGAGCTGGCGCCCGGCTGCTCCGTCGCGGGGGTGCTGGGCGTGGTCCCCGGCACGCTCGGCCTGCTGCAGGCGACCGAGGCGCTGAAGCTGCTGCTCGGCATCGGTGAGCCGCTGGTGAGCCGGCTGCTCATCTACGACGCGCTCGACATGTCGTTCCAGGAGCTGAAACTGCGCCGCGACCCGCACTGCCCGGCGTGCGGCGACGGCGCGGGCGCGGGTCGCGATGTGCCGTCCGTCCAGGGCGAGCAGGTGGCGCAGCCACTGGCCGTGCAGCCACTGGCCGCCCGCCCACTCGGCGAGGCCGACTGAGCCGCGAGGCAGCATGTTCGCGCGGGTCCCGCGCGAACCGACATTCGAGGAGAACGGAATCCAGATGAGCAAGGTGCGCATCCCCCCGGTCCTGCGGGCGCAGGCGGAGGGCAACAAGCAGGTCGAGGTCGACGGATCGACCGTGGGCGACGTGGTCCGCGGGCTGGTCGAGCGTTTTCCCGGGCTCGGGGACCAGCTGCTCGGCGCCGACGGGACGCTCAACCGGTTCGTCAACGTCTACCTGAACGACCAGGACATCCGCTACCTCCAGGAGCTCGGTACGCCGGTCTCCGCGGCCGACACGGTCGTGATCCTGCCGGCGATGGCAGGGGGCGCATAGGGCCATGGCGTCGCACCGGGTCGCGGACGCCACCGCGATCCCGTCGTGGGCCGAGCTGGAGCGGTTGCGGCCCCATCCGCACGAGGGCACCGGACCCCACGGCGGGCGCTTCCCGTCGATCGTCGACGCGATCGGGCATACCCCACTGGTCGAGATCCCGCGGATGTGCCCGAACGAGAACGTTCGCCTCTACGCCAAGCTCGAGTTCATGAACCCGACCGGGTCCGTGAAGGATCGCGTGGCGAGGTACCTGATCGAGGACCTGGAGCGGCGCGGCGCCCTCCGCCCCGACTCGATCATCATCGAGCCCACCAGCGGCAACACCGGCATCGCGCTGGCCATGATCGCCCGCCGCAAGGGCTACCGGATCGCGGTCGTGATGCCCGACAACGTCACCAACGAGCGGCGCCAGCTGCTCGCGCTGTTCGGCGCCGAGATCATCGATTCGCCGGGCGACAAGGGGTCGAACGGGGCGGTCGAGCTCGCCAAGTACCTGGTGTCGCGCGACGAGCGGTTCGTGATGCCGTACCAGTACGGCAACCCGGCGAACCCGCTGGCGCACTACGAGGGCACGGCCGAGGAGATCATCGCGGACTGCCCCGAGGTGGACGTGTTCATCGCCGGGCTCGGGACCGGTGGCACGCTGACCGGCGTGGGTCGCCGCCTCCACGAGCACAACCCGGAGGCGCGCATCATCGCTGCAGAGCCGATGCCGGGCGAGAACGTGCAGGGGCTCCGGTCGCTCGACGAAGGGTTCGTGCCGGAGGTCTTCGACCCGTCGATCCTCGACGCGAAGTACCTGGTCTCGAACGGCGACGCGATCGCGGCGCTGCGGGCGCTGACCGAGCGCGAGGGGATCTTCGCGGGGGTCTCGTCGGGTGCCGCGCTGGTGGCGGCGGCCCGCGTCGCCCGCGAGATGGAGCACGGCACGATCGTGGTGCTGCTCGCGGACGGGGGCTGGAAGTACCTGTCGGGCGGGATCTGGACGCGGGATCTCGACGAGATGGAGCGCGACCTGGAGTCGCGGAGC
>JAJYNP010000255.1 GCA_021786265.1 Chloroflexota bacterium | reverse complement strand
CCACGAGCCAGCCGCGCCCTTCGGGGAGGAGCGGCAGGTGCTCCACGTTCAGGGGGCGTGCCCGCATCTGCTCGGTGAGCGTGACGTCGAAGCCCTCGAGCGCGAGCAGCGGGTGCGCCAGCAGCGAGGGCACCGCGTCGGCGGCGGCGAAGACGTCCGAGTAGCCCAGCACGACCATGCGCCGGTGCCGCGGGCTGACCGAGAGGCGCAGTGTGGCCTCGGTGACGATCGCGCACGTCGACTCGGAGCCGACGAGTGCCCGCGCGACGTGGAAGCCCCGCTCGGGCAGCAGCTCGTCGAGGTTGTAGCCGCTCACCCGGCGCGGGATGTCGGGGAAGCGCTCGCGCACGAGCGGCGCGTAGCGCTTGGCGATCCCGCGCAGCCCCGTGAGGACCTCGGCCAGGTGGCCGCCGCCGGCCACGGCATCCGCGTACGCCGCCTCATCGTACGCGCCGAGCTCGAGCGTCTCGCCGCCGTACAGGACGATCCGCAGGCGCTCGACGTTGTCGACCGTCTTGCCGGCGAAGAGCGCGTGTGCGCCGCAGGCGTTGTTGCCGATCATGCCGCCCAAGGTGCACCAGGCGTGCGTGGCGGGATCCGGGCCGAAGGTGAGGCCGTGGACCTCGGCCGCCCGCCGCAGGTCGTCGAGCACGACGCCCGGCTCGACTCGCGCCGTCCGCGTCTCGGGGTCGATCTCGAGGATCCGCGTCATGTGCCGGCTGGTGTCGAGGATGACCGCGGCGTTGCACGCCTGGCCGGCCAGACTCGTGCCCGTGCCGCGCGCGAGCACCGGCACGTCGTGCCCCGCGCACACCCGCAGGGCGGCCACGACGTCGGCGTGGTCGCGCGGGAAGACCACGCCGATGGGGATCTGTCGGTAGTTGGACGAGTCGGTGGCGTAGACCGCCCGCGTCCCGGCGTCGAAGCCCACCTCGCCCCGGAGGGCAGCGGCGAGGTCCGCCTCGAGCGCCATCGAGCGCGGATCACGGAGCGGGCGCGCAGAAGCCGCGTGCGCGTCCACGACGGTGGCCCTCGGCTCGCTCACGCTCCGACATCCTCCCGATGCGTCAGCGCAGGGTCCGCTTCCGGTAGGCCTCGAACACCTGCTGGTTGTTGTCCTTCGGGACGCTCGTGATGTTCGGCGACACGAACACCGGCATCGTGATCTCGCGAGCCGACAGCTGCGCCGCGAGTTCCGCCGTCAGCGCCATCGTGATCGCGATCACGGCGAGCGTCGAGCCGGCGGCGACGGGCGCCGGCCAGCCATCGATCTCGACCATGGAGTCGATCGGGTCGACGCAGTTGTCGATTACGACGTCCGCCACGTCGGCGAGCCGCTTGCCGCTCGAGTGCGTCGCCCGGTTGAGCTGCAGGTTCGCCGCCGACGTCACGGCCACGACCTTCAGCCCGCGCTCGCGCGCGTACAGGGCGACCTCGACCGGCGCTGCGTTGAGTCCGCCGTGCGAGTACACCACCATCGTGTCGACGGGCGACAGGGGGTAGTTCTGCAGGAAGTTCCGGATGTAGCCCTCGGTCCGCTCGAGCCACAGCAGCTCGCTGACGCCGCTCGACCCGAGGACGTTCGTCCAGCTCAGGCGCGAGTCGATCAGCGGACGAAACGCCGGGTAACTCCCGTACCGGGGGAAGACGTCCATGACCGGGAGCACGGAGTGTCCGCTACCGAACAGGTTGACGACGCCGCCGGCCGCGACGCTGTCGGCCATGACCCCGGCCGCCTGTCGGATGTTCCCGAGCTGGGTCTCCGAGATCCGGCGCACGAGCGCCCCGGCCTTGTCGAGATACTGCTCCGCGGACATTAGGGCTCCTTTCCCTGGACGAACAGATGGGCGAGGCGCGCGGCCCCGTACAGGCTGGAGAGCGGCCCGAGCGCGGACCCCTCGACCCGCGTGCCGGCCGCCGCGAACGGTTGCGTGACGTCCGGCAGCAGGCGGCGCACGGCCGAGACGACGTCGGGACGAGCCCCAACACTGCCGCCGAGGACGACGATGTCCGGCGCGAGCGTGGCGACAACCGCGCCGACCCCGGCCGCCAGCACGCGCATGGCGTGCTCGATGACCGACGCCGCGGCGTCGTCGCCGTCGGCGGCGCACGCGAAGACCGCCTCGGTGTCCGGGTACGCGGTCTCCGGGCGGCGGGCGCGGGCAGCGGCGAGAATTCCCGGCCCGGCCGCCACCTCCTCGAGCTTGGGGCCCAGCCCGTCGCGGGTTGGAAAGCGGATCCAGCCGATCCCGCCGGCGATCGCCGTCCGGCCCCGATACAGCCGCCCCTCGTGCATGATCCCGGCTCCCACGCCCGTTCCCACGATCACGATCACGGCGTCCGGGTAGCCCCGCGCGTGGCCCCGCCAGGCCTCGCCGAGCGTCGCGGCGTACCCATCGAACTCGCCGACCGCCGGGATGTGCAGCATCTCCTCGGCCAGCGCGCGCAACGGCAGCCCCTGCCACCCGTCAATGCTCTCGGCGGCCCACGCAATGACCCCGTCGCGGACGACCGCGGGCAGCACGATTCCGGCAGCAACCGGCCCAGCATCGGCGGCGAACGTGCGCGCCCGTTCGAGCACGGTGCGTGCGGCAGCGGAGGCGGGCCCGCGGGGCGTGGCGAAGCGTTCGGACGCGACGAGGTCGCCGTCGGCAGTCACGAGCCCCAGCGCGATCTTCGTGCCGCCGATGTCGATCGCGAGCGCGAGCGGATCGTCCGTCATCCCTTGATCCCCGACTGCGCCAGGCCCGCGATGAAGAACCGCTGGAGGAACAGGAACAGGAGCGTGTTGGGCAGGACGCTGATCACGGCTCCCGCCATCACCACGTTCTGGAACTGGATGCTCGACGTGTACGAGAGCAGGCGGCTCATCGCGAGCACGATCGTGAACTTCTGGTCGGACTGGAGGATCGTCAGCGGCCACAGGAAGCTGTTCCACTGGTAGACGAACGCGAACAGCACGAGCGTGGCGACGGCAGGCGTCAGGAGCGGGGTCACGATCGTCCACAGGACGCGCCACTCCGACGCCCCGTCCACGCGGGCAGCGTCGATGAGCTCGTCCGGCACGCCGCGGATGAACTGTCGCATGAGGAAGATCCCGAACGCGTTCGCGAGCTGGGGGAGCATGACGCCCGGGTACGAGTCGACCAGCCCGAGCGACTGCATCACGTGGTAGAGGGGCACGAGCGTGACGATCGTCGGCACGAACATCGTCGCGAGCACCGCGTAGAAGAGGACGTCGCGCCCGCGGAACGAGTACTTCGCGAAGACGTACCCGGCCATGATGCTCGTGACGACGATCGCGACGGTGTCGCCCGCCGCGATCACGAACGAGTTCAGGAACGCCTGCGCGTACGGGATCACCGAGAACACGGTCCGGTACGCCTCGATGGAGGCGTGTGCCGGGAGCCAGGTCGGCGGGAGCGCCGTGAGCTCGTCGGGCGACTTGAGGCTCGACGCGATCATCCAGTAGATCGGGAAGATGGCCGCCAGCGCGGTCGCGACGAGCAGCGCGTACTGCGTGGCCCGGAGCGGCACACGGCGCAGCAGCGAGCCGGTGCGCTCGGGGGCGCGCGAGTCGGAGCCGCGTGCCTGGCGCGTCGCCATCAGTCCTCCCGGGTGACCCGCAGGAATGTCGTGACCGCGACCAGCAGCACGATCAGCAGCAGGATCGCCATCGCGCTCGCGGCGCCGGCGCGCCCGAACTGGAACGCGGTCTGGTAGATGTCGTACGTCAGCACGTTCGTGGCGTTGACCGGGCCGCCCTGCGTCAGCACGTAGATCGGGTCGAACACCTGCAGCGTGTTGATCGCGGCGATCACGATGACGAACACGAGCGTGCGGTGCAGCAGCGGGATCGTGACGTACCTCGTCTGACCGAGCGTCCCCGCTCCGTCGATGGCCGACGCGTCGTAGTAGTCCTGCGGGATCTGCGTGAGCCCGGCGAGCACGAGCACCGTGTAGTACCCGAGCGTCTGCCAGATGTTCAGGATGATGATCGAGAGCATCGCCTCGTTCGCCGACCCGAGCCATGCCTGCGATGGCAGGTGGACGATCGAGAGGAGCTGGTCGATGGGGCCGTAGATCGGCGAGTAGAGGTAGCCCCAGACGATCGCGACGGCAACGGTGGGAACCATGTAGGTCGAGAACAGCAGCGTCCGCAGCAGAGAGCGCCCGCGGATCGCCGGTCGGTACAGGAAGATCCCGAAGAAGACCGACAGCGGGACGATCAGCAGTATGCTCGCGACCGCGTAGACGAACGTGTTCAGCAGCGCCTGCTGGAACACCGGGTCGCCGATGACGTCGGCGTAGTTTGCCAGCCCGACGTAGCTCATGCTCCCCAGCGGCGAGTACATCGACCACTGGTGAAGGCTGATCCACGCCGTGAGCACGATCGGGATGAACACGAACAGCGTGATCAGGCCGACTCCCGGCGTGAGGAAGACGGTCGACCAGACCGCCTGGACGCGACCCCGGCTCACGGGAGCAGCTCCGGAGCCGCGGCGCGCGGGGAGGTCGCCGGGGGGCCCGGAGGGCGAAGCATGTCGACCTCGCGGGCCCCTGCGGCGTGGATCACGGGACTACTTGTAGTACTGCGACAGGATCTGCTGGGCCTGGCTCTGGGCCGACTGCATCGCCGCCTGCGGTGTCGCCTGCCCGAACTCCACGCTCTCGATCGATTTCTGAATGGCGACCGTGAGCTCGGCGCCGCCGAGGACGATCGGGAACGGGACCGCGTCGGCGAGCCCGTCCACGTAGGCCTTGAGGAACGGTTCGCCGAGCTTGCTCTGGAACGCCTGCACGTCCGACGTCCGGCTGGGCAGGATGCCCATCGACATCAGGAGGTCGCCCATCCCGGACGCGCCCGCGGTGTCTCCGCTGCCCGTGTCGTGCAGCCACTGCAGGAACTTCCAGGCCGCCGCCTGCTGGTCGGCCGTCGCGTGTGCGTTCACCACCGTCAGCCAGGCGTACGAGACGCTGTGGGCCTTGTCGCCGTTCGGCCCGACCGGGATCGGTGCCGTCCCGACGTTGGCGAAGTTCGACTTCATGGCCGTCTGCAGGGCACTCTCCCACCAGTTCGCCATGACGATCATTGCGGTCTTCCCGTTCGTGAAGTTGTCGAGGAACGGGCCCGTGGTGTTGGCGTTCGAGGTGCCCATCGACGGGTCGGTGACTTTGTCAGTCGAGACGAGCTGGTTGTAGAGCGAGGTCACCGCCTCGGCCGCGGGCGACGTCAGGAGCGGCTTGGTGCCGTCGAGGAGCTTGCCGCCGTCCGACAGCACGAACGACAGCCACGGATGGACCACCCCGGAGTCCCAGCTGTTGATCAGGCCGAAGCCCTGCTGGGTGATCTTGCCCGACGAGTCGCGCTTGGTCAGCGCCTTGGCGTCGGTCACGAGTTCCTGCCACGTGCTCGGCGGCGCAGAGATCCCGGCGTCGGCGAACAGCTTCTTGTTGTAGTTGAGCATGTAGAGGTCGATCTCGTTGGGGTACCCGTAGATCGCCCCGTTCACGGACACCGCGCCGGACACCAGGTTCGCCGGCCAGTTCTGCTGGATGTCCTGGACCTGGGCGGCGGGCGCCTTCGCGGCGATGCCGTCCTGCACGAGCTCGGGGAGCCACAGGTCGTAGATGCCCGCGATCGTGGGACCGCTCGCGCTCCCGGCCTGAGTGCGAAGCGTGGTCAAGAGGCTGCCGAAGGGCACCGCTCGGACCTGCACGGTGATGTTCGGATTGCTGGCCTGGAACTTCTTGATGTAGGTGTTCAGCAAGTCGACCTGCTGCGGCGGCCAGTGCGTGAGGAACGTGATCGTGACGGGGCTGCCGGCGGCAGTGGCCGGCGCCTTCGTGGTAGCGGCCTGGCTCGCTGCCGTGCCCTGCGTCGGCGCCGTTGTCGCTCCGCTTGAGCTGCACCCGGCCATCAGGAGCGCGGCCGCGACGACGGTCGCAAGCTTGCGCATGTACACCTCCTCGCCGATGCCCGCGGCTCCGGTCGATCCTCCGGACGGGCCCGACGTCCCCTGGCGCGCCGGCTCCCGAATCGGACCCCTGGGAGCGGACCGCGCGCCGACGATGATGTCATAATGTCATGACATGGTGCAAGCCGAATCCGCGCCGCGGCCGAGCGATCTCAGGCGGGTCTCCCGCGCGAGCCAGATTCCGCTGCACCATCAGGTGGCGAACGATCTCCGCGACCTGATCGTCTCGGGGGCATGGGCGCCAGGCCAGCGGATCCCGGGCGAGCTCGAGCTGATCGAGTTGTACGGGGCGAGCCGCACGACGATCCGGCAGGCTCTCTCCAACCTCGCGCACGAGGGGCTGATCGCGCGTCAGGCCGGCCGCGGATCGTTCGTCCGCGACGCGACGATCACCGCCGGCCCGTACGCACTGACGTCGTTCTCTGACGAGATGCGGGCGCGTGGGATGGCCTCCACCTCCGAGGTCCTTGCCTCGGCAGTCGTCGCCGCAGACGAGGAGATCGTCGCTCGGCTCGACGTGCCCCTCGGCGCGCCGATCGTGCGGCTCGAACGACTCAGGAGCGGCGACGGTCGCCCGATCGGGCTCCAGGTTGCACACCTGCCTGCCGCCCTGGTGCCCGGCCTCGAGTTGGCGGACCTCACGAACTCGTCGCTGTACGACATTCTGGAGGAGCGGTACCGCATCGTGATCGAGGAGGCCGAGGAGACGTACGTGGCCGCCACCGTGGATCCCTACGTCGCCAACCGCATGGGCGTTCAACCCGGGAGCCCGGCGCTCGTCGTCGAGCGCGTCGGCTGGCACGATGGCCGACCGGTCGAGTACACGCGGTCGGTCATGCGGGGGGATCGCTACCGCGTGAACGTCAGGCTGCGACGGACGGCGTCGGCACGTGGGCGGCGACGATCACCGGGCATCGGGACCCCTCGCTGACGCCCTACGAGTCTCGAAGGCGGTCGCCGCTGTCAGCATCGAACCATGAGGCACGGCGTAGATCGAGGTCCACCGACACCAGACCCTGGGGCTCGGATCGGAACTCGCTCCCGACACGGCATACGACGGTCTGATCGCCAACCTGGACGTAGGCGAGCGCGTCTGCGCCCAACCGTTCCACCAGCGCGAGGTGTCCCTGAAGCATGACGTGCTCCGCTCCGGCACGATCCTCGCTCTGCCCGACAGAAGTGATGCGGGTCGCCTCCGGCCGCAGGCCGCAGACAATGTCACCGACCGCGCCGGCCGGTGCGGATATGGTCGTCCCACCCAGTCGATACCCGCTTCCGTCGCGGGCACATCGGAAGACGTTGATCGGCGGGCTTCCGACGAAGCGCGCGACGAACAGGTTGGTCGGGCGCTCGTAGAGATCGAGCGGGCCGCCGAGTTGCTGCAGACGGCCATCGTGCAGCACGGCGACGCGGTCGCCCATTGTCATCGCCTCAACCTGATCGTGGGTGACGAAGATCGAGGTGGCGTTCAGCTGCCGATGCAGCGAGACGAGTTCCGATCGCATCTGCGTCCGCAGTTGGGCGTCCAGAGAAGACAGGGGCTCGTCGAACAGGAACACACGGGGCTGGCGGGCGAGCACGCGCCCAAGGGCCACGCGCTGGCGTTGCCCTCCCGACAGCTGACGAGGCCGACGCTCCAGCATCTCGCCGAGGCTCAGGCGGCGGGCCACGTCGACCGCGCGCGTCTCGGCCTCCCTTCGCGACACTCCTCGACGACGCAGGCCGTACGCGATGTTGCCGAGAACGGTCATGTGCGGGAAGAGCGCGTAGCTCTGGAAGACGAAGCCGCACCCGCGGTCACGGGCTGGCACGGAGGTGACATCCTGGCCGTCGATCAGGACGCGTCCGGCGCTCGGCTGCTCCAGTCCCGCGATCAACCGGAGCAGCGTGCTCTTGCCGGAACCGGACGGACCCAGGATCACCAGGAACTCGCCGTCGAAGATCTCGAGGTTGAGGTCCCGGATGGGAGCGACGGCTCCGAACGTCTTGCTGAGACCCCTGACTTCGACGGCCACCGGTCGCCCGGGCGCAGATCCCTCCGGGGTCACGGCACGCTCGCCGCTGTGACCGAGTCGCGCCCTGCTGATATCACGCGCGTGCTCCACATCTCGCGGTCAGGCCAACACGAGGAGGTGCCGCTCGGCGTAGTCGCCGAGGAACGTCAGGAGCGTGACCATGATCAGGTACCCGGCCGCCACGCCGATGTAGATCGGAAGGTCCTGGAACGTCGACGAGATGATGTTCTGGCCGACCAGGAAGAGTTCGGTGACGCCGACGAACGCAACCAGCGACGAGTTCTTCAGCGACATGATGATCTGGTTCATGAGCGGGGGCACCATCCGGGCGCTGGCCTGCGGGAAGATCACGAGGGCGAGGGTGACCGAGCGCCTGCTCTCCATGTCGCCCGCCTCCCACTGCTCCTTGTCGATCGACAGGATGGAGGCTCGCATGATCTCTGCGAAGAACGCCGCGGTGTTCAGTCCGAGACCGATGATGGCCGACGTCCACGGGGACAGCGTGAGGATGTTGGCGGTGGCCAGCCCGAAGTAGATCAGATAGAGCTGGATGATCAGCGGAACGCCCCGCCAGAACCAGATGTAGGCCCGGGCTGACCAGTCGAGGAATGCAAGGCCGGAGAGCCGCATGGCGACCAGAACAAGCGCCACGACCGTCGCCAGCAGGATCGCCTCGAACGTCACCTCGGCGGTGACGACAGCCCCCCGGGCAAGCTCTGGCAGGTTGGAGACAAGGACTCCCAAGTCATCCCCTCGCCCTGAACGCGCGGGATCGACGCCCGTGGGCCCTTACGGGGCAGCGGATGCCGAAGCAGGGGCAGCCGAAGCAGGGGCAGCCGAGGCAGGGGCAGCCGAGGCAGGGGCAGCGGACGCTCCCGAGATCGTTCCCAGCCACTTGGCAAAGTCCGACTTGATGAACCCATTGGCCTGGAGCGTCGCGAGCGCGCCATTGATGTCCGACAGCAGGCTCGTCTCGTCCTTGGAGACCGCGATCCCCAGCTGGTTGTGCTGGAGGTAGATTGGAGTCTGGTTGCCACCCACGATCATGACGTTGGACTTGGTGTCCTTCAGGAACGCCAGGGTATTCAGATAGTCGTTGAGCACCACGTCGACTCGGCCGGCGATCAGGTCATGGAAGGACGACAGGGTGTCGGTGTAGACGACGGCCTGGGCGCCCGTCTGGTTGTTCGTGAGGTACGCCTGACCGGTGGACCCGGACTTCACGCCCACCTTCAGACCCTTCAGGTCCGCCGCCGAATGAATGTTCAGGCCTGGACGTTCGACCATCACCAGACCGGTCTGGAGATACGGCGTCGCGAACGAGACGACCTTCTCGCGCGCGGGGGTGATGTACATCGCCGCGATGACCGCGTTCACCTTGTGCGCCTGCAGGTCGGGGACCAGCGCGCTGAACTGGCCGACCTGGTACGTGACCTTCCTGTGCAGCATGGACCCGATCTCGTTCATGAGGTCGATATCGAAGCCGACCAGTTGCTGGCTGGAGTTGTAGAACTCGAAGGGGGCGGTGACGGCGGTGCCGACCGTCAGGACCGTGGGTGCGGCGCTCGCGGGAGCTTGACTTGCTTGCGACGAACAGGCCCCGGTCGCGGTCAGGACCAGGACCGCGATGAGTGCGATGGCCCGTGTGCGGGTGTTCATCCTGCTTCCACTCCTCCACCTGGACGCGACGCCCGACCTGCACGCCGTTGCCCCCCGGCGCTGACCATCGCGACGTCAGACGGTCGTCGTCTGACCTTACCGCACCTTTCAATACGGCAACCGAGTGCCGGTCGACCCACGCGCATCGGGCCGTTCAGCCCGGCGAGCCGGGCGCCCGGCGGTTCTCGGCTCAAGGGAGGGTCCTCGAAGTCATGGCTTGTCAGCGCGTTGACGAACCGCCCTCGAAGGTCCGGAATGCAGGCCATGGGATATGGTCGATGCGTCGACGCATGAAGCTCGGCCCCCGCGCGCTCGTGGCGGTGGTGCTCGCCGCCACGGCCGGCTGCACAGGCATGGCGCCGACCAGCGCCCCGAGTGCCTCCGCCCCTGCCTCGGCCGCCGCGGCGATGCCGTCGACGCCGATCACCGCGCGGCCGACGGTCAGGCACACGGCCGCACCGGTGGCCGCCTGTCGGCCCACCGACCAGGACCGCTACATCTACCATCCGGCACGCCTGGCGGTGCTCGAGGCCTGCATCAAGGTCACGGGCACGATTGCCTTCGTGCGGGATGAGGCAGACGGCGACCTGCACCTGGGCCTGGCGCTCGATCCCCCCTACGCGCACCTCGTGGTGGCCGCCAACGCGGGGGCCGAACGCGGCGACCTCGTCATCGAGCCGGTCTGCGAACTGCGCGTCACGCAGGCCGACGCGATCTCCACCTGCGCGGCCGACCGCGACCCGCTGCGCGGGCTGCCGAGCCTCGGCGAGCACGTCTGGATGGAGGGTCGCTACGTGGCCGACCTGCAGCATGGCGGCTGGCGCGAGCTGCACCCCCTGTATCGCTGGGGCGTCCTGCGGTAGGCTCGCGGCGGCGTCGTCCTGTTCCGCGGTGCCACGCCCTGGCCGACGCGACGCCGGCGGCCCGCTCCCCTACCCCGCGAATCGTTCGCCGGGCAGGACGATGCGTCGCCCGCGCTGCGGCATCACGCCGGCACCGATCGAGGCGCCGGGCATGCGGCGCTGCTCGCCGGGCCCAGGGTGCCGTTCGTCACGGGCGCGGCGTTGCTCCCCGGGGCTCCGGCCCTGCTCCGGATGCGCTCCCGCCGGGCCAGACCGCTGGCGGCTGCTGGGCCGGTCGGCTTCGTGGCGAGCGGGGGCTTCGCGCGGGGCGCGCGGGCCGGCGGTCTGACGGCCCACCGGAGCGGGGTGCATCGACGACGGGGCCTCATGGTTCGCCCTCTCCGGCGCCGGGCGCTCGCGGCCGCTCTCGTGGATCGGGCGACGCCAGGCAGCACGGTCGCCCTCTGGCACGCGACGCGGCTGTGTTCCGGCCCCGCCGCTCCGGAGCCGGATGGGCTGGGGTCGCTCATTCCGGTCTGGCTCGAAGCCCGCGACGACCTCGGCTGGGATCCATCGGCCGAGC
>JAJYNP010000237.1 GCA_021786265.1 Chloroflexota bacterium | reverse complement strand
GCCACGCGCGGGTCCCCGCACGGCCCCACCTCGTCGCCCCGGCGCCCCGGGCGGGGAGGAGCGGCCGGCATCGTCCGCCGCTCCTCGGCGCACCGCACCCGTGCCGCCGGGGCGGGCTATGCTGCGCCGATCAGGTGTCGCCCGGTGCTCGATGGAGGCGGTGGTCGGTTGTGAAGCTCCAGGAATTCCACGCGCGCGAGCTGCTCGGCGCGGCCGGGCTGCCGGTGCCGCCGGGCCGCGTCGCCACGACGCCCGGCGAAGTCGGGGTCGCGGCGCGGGAGCTGCTCGCGGCAGGCGCGCAGGGGGTCGTGGTCAAGGCCCAGGTGCTCGTCGGAGGCCGGGGCAAGGCCGGTGGTGTCAAGCTCGCCGCCACCCCCGAGGACGCCGAGCGGGCCGCCGGCCAGATCCTGGACATGACGATCAAGGGGATCGTGGTGCGCAAGGTCCTCGTGGCGCCCGCGTCGGACATCCGCCACGAGTACTACCTGGGCGCCGTCCTCGACCGTGCGGCACAGCGGATCCTGGTGATGGGGTCCGCAGAGGGCGGCGTCGAGATCGAGCAGGTCGCCAGGGAGAAGCCCGACGCGATCGTCCGCGTGCATGCGCATCCGCACCTCGGGCTCCTGGACTTCCAGGCGCGGGAGGTCGCCCTGGCCCTCGGGCTGACGGGGCCGTACCTCGCCGATGCGGTTGCGATCGCCCAGGGACTCGTGCGGGTGATGATCGCGAACGACGCCGACCTGGTGGAGGTGAATCCGCTCGCGATCGTGCGCGAACGTGCGGCCGACGGGAGCGAGCGGGAGCGCCTGGTCTGCCTGGACGCCAAGATCACGCTCGACGACTCCGCCCTCCCCCGCCACCCCGACCTCGAGGCCCGGCGCGACCTCGACGAGGAGGACCCGGCCGACACCGAGGCGCGCGAGCAGGAGATCAACTTCATCCATCTCGACGGGTCGATCGGTTGCCTGGTGAACGGCGCCGGGCTCGCCATGACCACGATGGACCTGGTGAAGCGCGCCGGCGGCGAGCCGGCCAACTTCCTCGACATCGGCGGCGGCGCCAAGTCGGACACCGTGGCCGCCGCCATGCGCCTGATCCTGGAAGACCCCAAGGTGCAGGTGATCCTCGTCAACATCTTCGGCGGCATCACGCGCGGCGACGAGGTGGCACGCGGCCTGGTCGAGGCGCGCGCGCGGCAGTCGCGAGACGTGCCGATGGTCGTGCGGATCGTCGGCACGAACGCCGAGGAGGCCCAGCGGATCCTGCGGGAGGCGTCGTTCCAGACCGCCGAGAGCCTGGAGGCCGCGGCCGAGCAGGCGGTGGCCGCGGGACGAGCGATCGGCGCAGCAGCGGGAGGAGCCGGGCGATGAGCATCCTGGTGGGCCGCGACACGCGGCTCGTCGTCCAGGGGATCACGGGACGCGAGGGCGAGTTCCACTCCCGGCAGATGCAGGCCTACGGCACGCAGATCGTCGGTGGCACCCGGTTCGGCAAGGGCGGCCAGCGAGCGCTCGACGGGACGGTGCCGGTCTTCGACACGGTCCGCGAGGCCGTCCGCGAGGCCGGCGCGAACACCAGCATCATCTACGTCCCGGCCCCCTCCGCCCCGGACGCGATCCTGGAAGCCGCCGACGCCGGGATCGGGCTCATCGTCTGCATCACGGAGCGCATTCCCGCGCTCGACATGCTCAAGGTCATGCCGGTGGTGCGGGAGGCGGGGGCGCGCCTGATCGGTCCGAACTGCCCCGGCGTGACGTCACCCGGCCGGGCGAAGGTCGGCATCATCCCGGGCTCCATCCACCGGGAGGGGCCGGTCGGGCTGGTCAGCCGGTCGGGCACGCTGACCTACGAGGTCGTCCAGGCGCTCACGGACGCGGGGATCGGCCAGTCGACCTGCGTGGGCATCGGTGGCGACCCGGTGATCGGCACCACTCACCTCGACGTGCTGAGGCTCTTCGCAGCGGACCCCGAGACCGAGGCGATCGTGCTGATCGGCGAGATCGGCGGCAGCGCCGAGGAGGAGGCGGCCGCCTGGGCCGCGGAGCACCTGCGGGGCGTCCCGAAGGCGGCGTTCATCGCCGGCCGCACGGCCCCCGAAGGCAAGCGGATGGGGCACGCGGGCGCGATCATCAGCGGTGGGTCGGGAACCGCCGCCGCGAAGGTGGCGGCGCTGGAGGCGGCGGGGTTCCGCGTCGCCGAGACGCCGGGCCAGATCGCACGGCTGCTGATGGAGCAGGGAGTACGCGCCGAGACGTTGGCGGTGAGCTGAGCGCCCGTCGGCGCGCTTGCGGGGGCCTACGCGCCCGCGACGGGCCCCTCCCCCTCGGGGTACAGCGCGGCCCAGGCGGGCCCTCCCGGCTCCTCGATCAGCTCGACCAGCACCCCGTGACAGCTGCGGGGGTGCACGAAGGCGACCGGCCCCTCCGCGCCCCGGCGCGGCGCGTGGTCGATGAGTTCGATACCCGAACGCTCCATCTGCGCGAGCGCCCGGGCTACGTCGGGCACTTCGAAACAGACATGGTGGAAGCCCTCTCCGCGGCTCTCCAGGAAGCGCGCGACGCCCGTCGACGGGTCCACCGGCTCGACGAGCTCGATCCGGCTCGGCCCGACCGGGAGGAAGGCGATACGCACCCCATCGGACGGAATCGGCACCACCGAGTCGAGCGCCAGCCCGAGGGTGTCGTGATAGAAGCGAAGCGCATCGTCCATGTGGCGCACCACCACCGCGACGTGGTGGATGGCGCGGAGGCCGTGACGCTCGGCCAGCTCGTGCGGGATCATGCTCCCTCCCCTGGACCCGGCCCCGTCCTGCGGCACGGGCTCAGATCGTGATGGATTCCCGGTGCTCGCCCCACGCGGCGCGCAGGACGTCGCTCATCTCCCCCAGCGTCGCCCGGGTGTGGACGGCCTGGATGAGCGCCGGGACGATGTTCTCGTCGGTGCGGGCGATCGCCGCCAGCCGGTCGAGCGCACGCTCCCAGGCAATGGGATCGCGCTCTGCCCGCACGCGGCGGACCCGCTCGACCTGACGCCGTTCCTCGTCGGGATCGATCCGCTGGAGCGGTGGCGCAGGCACGGGATCGTCGACGAACCGGTTGACCCCGACCACGATCTCGTCCCCCGACTCGACGGCACGCTGCCGCCGGTAGGCCGATTCCTGGATCTGCCGCTGCTGGTAGCCGGTCTCGATCGCGGCCAGCGTCCCGCCCAGCGCATCGATCTCGTCCAGGTATGTCGTGGCCACGCGCTCCAGTTCGTCGGTGAGCGCCTCCACGTAGTAGCTGCCCGCCAGCGGGTCGGGCGTCTCGGTCACGCCGGCCTCGTGGGCCAGGATCTGCTGGGTCCGCAGCGCCAGCCGCGCCGACTCCTCGGTGGGGAGCGCGAGGGCCTCGTCGCGCGCGTTGGTGTGCAGGCTCTGCGTGCCGCCGAGCACCGCGGCAAGCGCCTGGAGCGTGGTGCGCACCACGTTGTTCTCGATCGCCTGGGCGGTGAGGCTGCTCCCGGCCGTCTGGGTGTGGAATCGACACATCATCGAGCGCTCGCTGCGTGCCCCGAAGCGATCCCGCATGATGCGCGCCCACATGCGCCGCGCCGCCCGGAACTTCGCGACCTCCTCGAAGAGCTCGCTCCATGCGGCGAAGAAGAAGCTGAGGCGGCCCGCGAACCGGTCGACGTCGAGGCGCCTGCGCCGGGCGGCCTCCACGTAGGCGATGCCGTCGGCGAGCGTGAACGCGAGCTCCTGGGCGGCCGTCGCACCGGCCTCCCGCATGTGATATCCGCTGATGGAGATGGTGTTCCATTTTGGCAGTTCGGCCGAACAAAATTCGAAGACGTCGGTGACCAGCCGCATCGAGGGCGCCGGCGGGTAGATGTAGGTCCCCCGCGCGATGTACTCCTTCAGGATGTCGTTCTGTGTGGTGCCGCTGATGGCGCTCCGGGGCACCCCCTGCCGCTCCGCCGCCGCCACGTAGAACGCGAGAAGGATGGCCGCGGTCGCGTTGATGGTCATGGACGTGCTGACCCGGTCGAGCGGGATCCCCTTGAGCAGGACCTCCATGTCCGCCAGCGAGCTGATGGGGACGCCGACCCGTCCCACCTCCCCCTCGGATTGCGGTGCGTCGGCGTCGTAGCCCATCTGCGTCGGCAGGTCGAAGGCGACGGAGAGCCCGGTCTGACCCTGCCCGAGCAGGTACCGGAACCGCGCGTTGGTCTGCTCGGCGCTGGCGAAGCCGGCGTACTGCCGCATGGTCCAGAGCCGGCCCCGGTACATGGTCGGCTGCACGCCGCGTGTGAACGGGAACTCCCCCGGCCGGCCCAGGTCCCGGTCCTCGTCGAGCCCGGCCACGTCGGCGGGGACGTACAGATCGGCAACTTCGATGCCGCTGGAGGTCGTGAACCGCGCTCGCCGCTCGGGATGCTCCGCCATGGCGCTCGCCCTGACCGCCTCCCGCCACCGTCGCCGGCCCGCCTCGCTCGCCCCCGCAGGCCGGGCGGCTTCGGCACCGTGGCTCTCGCCGGCACCCCGGCCAGACTCGGCACCCTGGCTGGCCCCGGCACCCTGGCTGGCCCCGGCACCCAACTCACGCGCGAGCGCGGGATCTCCACCGGGCGCGTCCCCGGCGGCGTTCGCCCCCACCTCCCGCGTCATGCGATCACCACCAGCTCATCTCCCTGCTCCACGCGAACGCCGGGAGCGACGCTCACGCGCAGGATGGTACCCGCCCGATGGGCCAGGACCTCGTTCTCCATCTTCATCGCCTCCAGCGAGCAGAGGCGGCTCCCGGACTCGACCTGGTCCCCGGGCGCGACCCAGACGCGCAGGATCCGACCGGGCAACGCGGCACGGACGACCTGCTGCCCTCCGCCTGCGCCCGTGGCGTGCCGTCGCGCTCGTTCGCGGAGGATGGCACGGCGCGCAGGCTCCACGGTGGCCTCGAACCGCCACCCGTCGACGACGACCTCGACCCGCCGCGCCCCGGACAGTTGATCTCGCCCGGGCGGGAGCGGACACACGGCGGCCGCCGCCGCGGAGCGGAGCCCGGGTTCCGGCACGAGGTCCGCGACGAGTGGCGGGCTCCCCTCGATCGTCACGCGGACCGGGTCCCGTCCCGTGAGTCCCTGGGCAGGCGCCGGCATCCCTGCGCCCTGCGGGTCCCACGGCGCGTCGATCCGCCGGGTCACGCGGGCCACCGGTCCACGGCCTCGCGCCGGGCCGTCGCCAGCCATGCGTCGGCGGGGACAGAGCCACCCCGAAGCTGCTGGGCGCCGGGCGTGTCCGCCCCGGTGGGTCCACGCTCCACGGTCGCGGGCGGGTCGGCCCCGGGCGAGTCCGCCGCGTGACCGGCGGCCGGGGCGGAAAACGCCGCGACCAGCCGCGCCGCGCGGTCGGCGGCGGCGGCTCGAAGCGCCTCGGGGCGCCAGTTGTCGGACACGAACGAGGTCGACAGCCGCGCGGCGGCGAAGGCGGGATCCGCGGCGATCCAGCGGTGGAACGGCAGCGTAGTCTGGATCCCGGCGACGTCGAACTCCTCGAGGGCACGCCGCAACCGTCTCAGGGCCGCCGGCCGGTCCTGGGCGACAACCATCAGCTTCGCCAGGAGGGGATCGTACTCGGTGCCGACCACGGTGCCCTCCCCCACGCCCGCATCCACGCGGACGCCAGGCCCGCCGGGCTCGCGCCACCGGCTGATCGATCCCGAGGCCGGGGCGAAGGCGCACCCGGGATCCTCGGCGCTGATGCGCACCTCGATCGCGTGCCGGCGCGGAGCGGCAGCCGCGCGGGCCGCGGCGAGCGCCCTCCGCGACAGTGGCTCGCCGGCCGCGATCCGGAGCTGCTCGTGAACGATGTCGAGATCGCTCACGAGCTCGGTGACCCCGTGCTCGACCTGGAGCCGGGTGTTGACCTCGAGGAACCAGAAGCTGCCCTCCGGCGCGAGGAGGAACTCGGCCGTGGCGGCATTGCGCAAGGCGAACGCGCGGGCCACGGCGACGGCCATCTCGTGGAGCTCGCGCCGGCGGCCGGCGGTCAGCCCGGGGGCGGGTGCCTCCTCGACGAGCTTCTGGTGGCGGCGCTGGACAGAACAGTCACGCTCCCCCAGGGCGACCACGCTGCCCGCGGCATCCCCCAGGAGTTGGACCTCGACATGCCGGGCACCGTGCACATACCGCTCGAGGTACACGGCGCCATCGCCGAAGGCGGCGTGGGCTTCCCGCGACGCCGCCAGCAGCGCGCCGGGAAGGTCGTCCGCGCGGTCGACCCGACGCATGCCGCGCCCGCCACCGCCGGCCGCGGCCTTGACCATGAGCGGCCACCCGACCCGTGCGGCATCGGGCAGGACGGAGGCCGCCGCCGCCAGGTCGCTGACGGGGGCCGGCTCCAGCGTGCCGGGCACCACCGGCACCCCGGCCGACCGGGCAGCGCGGCGCGCCGCGAGCTTGTCGCCGAGTCCCGCGAGCGTGTCCGCCGACGGACCGACGAAGACGATCCCGGCCTCGTCGCAGGCTCTGGCGAAGGCCGGTCGCTCCGAGAGAAACCCGTATCCGGGGTGAATCGCCTCGGCGCCGGCCCGGCGGGCGGCCGACACGATGGCCTCGATGGAGAGGTAGCTCGCCTCTGCCGGCGGAGGCCCGATCCGGATGGCGGCGTCGGCGGCGCGCACGTGCGGGGCATCGGCGTCGGCGTCGCTGAACACGGCGATGGCCTCGCTCCCGACTTCGTGGCAGGCCCGGATCACGCGCACAGCGATCTCTCCCCGGTTGGCCACCAGGACGCGCCGGAATGGCGGGCTCATGCCGGTGCATCTCCTGCCGCGTCGCCCGGTGCGATGCCGTCGCGTCTTTGCGCAAAGACACCGGAGCCGTCGGCCATCACAACGGAATGTTGCCGTGCTTGCGGGCCGGGTTCCGGTCGCGCTTGCCTGCCAGCATCTCGAGCGAGCGGATCAGGCGCGGCCGTGTCTCCGACGGCACGATGACATCGTCCACGTAGCCGCGCGCAGCCGCGATGTATGGATGGGCGAACCGATCCTGGTATTCGCGCACCAGCTGGGCGCGCTCGGCGTCCGGATCGGCGGCGCGGGCGATGCGGTCGCGGAAGATGATGTTGACCGCGCCCTCCACGCCCATGACCGCGATCTCTGCTGTCGGCCATGCCAGGTTGACGTCGCCGCGGATGTGCTTGCTGCTCATGACGTCGTAGGCGCCACCGTAGGCCTTTCGCGTGATGACGCTGAGCTTGGGCACCGTCGCCTCGCAGTACGCATACAGCAGCTTCGCACCGTGCCGGATGATCCCGCCGTGTTCCTGCGCGACCCCGGGGAGGAACCCGGGCACGTCGACCAGTGTCACCAGGGGAACGTTGAATGCATCGCAGAAACGGACGAAGCGAGCAGCCTTGTCCGACGCATCGATGTCGAGCGCGCCGGCAAGCACCATCGGCTGCTGGGCGACGATGCCGACGCTCCACTCCCCGAGGTGCGCGAACCCGGTGATGATGTTGGCCGCCCAGTCGGGCTGCAGCTCGAGGAACTCCCCGTCGTCGACGATCGCCGCGATGACCGTCTTCATGTCGTAGGCGCGCGTGGGCTCGTCCGGCACGATCGAGTCGAGGAGTGTGTCGCACCGTTCCATCGGATCCGCGGTCGGCCGGCGCGGCGGCGTGCCCAGGTTGTTCTGCGGCAGGAACCCGAGCACCCGTCGTGCGAGGTCCAGGGCAGCGGCCTCATCGGGCGCCGCGAGATGGGCCACGCCACTCACCTCGGTGTGTGTGACGGCGCCGCCGAGCCGCTCCCGGTCGACCTCCTCATGGGTGACGGCACGGACCACATCGGGTCCAGTCACGAACATGTAGCTCGTGCCCTCGACCATGATCGTCACGTCCGTGATCGCCGGGGAGTACACCGCGCCGCCCGCGCACGGCCCCATGATCACGGAGAGTTGAGGCACGACTCCGGACGCGAGCGTGTTGCGCAGGAAGATGTCCGCGTACCCGCCGAGCGAGACGACCCCCTCCTGGATCCGCGCACCACCCGAGTCGTTCAGACCGATGATCGGCGCTCCCGTCCGCATCGCGAGATCCATCACCTTGCAGATCTTCTCGGCGTGCGCCTCCGAGAGCGAGCCGCCGAACACGGTGAAGTCCTGGCTGAACACGAACACCAACCGGCCGTTCACGGTGCCGTGGCCCGTCACGACACCGTCGCCGAGAATGCGCTGCTCGTCGAGCCCGAACTCCTCGGCGCGGTGCACGACGAACGCGTCGAGCTCGACGAACGATCCGGGGTCGAGCAGGAGATCGAGGCGTTCGCGGGCGGTCAACTTGCCACGCTCGTGCTGTCGGTCGATCCGCTCGGCGCCCCCACCGACCAGGCTCTGTTCACGCATCGCGCGAAGGCGTGCCACGCGCACATCGCGGCTGGCCACGGACTCCCCTTTCCGGTGTATCTGCGCAAAGACAGTCGAGGTATCGTACAGCGGCGTCTCCCTCGTCCGGTCGACTCACTCCGCGATCCGCTGTGTCCGGCCCGGATCCTCGCAATACTGCCCATGCGCCGGAGCGTCGTGCCCGGCCGTTCGGGGATGGGCACGGCCGAGGGGCACGGTGAGACTTATCCACCGATTCGGTGAACAACTCGTGCCTCCTGTGGACAACCGCATTGGGGGAGGTTGCCACCGGCGCTAGACTGTCGCGAGCCCGGAGCCCGACGTGACGCGAGCTTGATATACCCGGCGCAGATCTGATACCCCCCGGCGCAGAGAGGAAGCGAGCCCGTGGCGAATGTCATCGCGATCGCGAATCAGAAAGGCGGCGTCGGCAAGACGACGACCGCGATCAACCTCGCCGGCGCGCTCGCCGAGCAGGGATGCCGCGTTCTGTGCGTGGATATGGACCCACAGGCGAACCTGACCGTCGGTCTGGGGATCAACATCGGCACGGTCGAGCAGTCCATGGCGGACGTGCTCGCCGACGCTCGTGCGCGACTCGATGACGTCATCATCCCCACGCAGACGAGCGGCATCGACGTCGCCCCCGCCACGCTGGAGCTCGCGTCGACGGAGGTCGAGCTGTTCTCCGCGATCGGGCGCGAGCAGGCGCTGCACGAGGCATTGTCGGAGTGGGTCGACGATCGCTACGACTACGTCCTGATCGATTGCCCGCCCACGCTGGGCCTTCTCACGATCAACGGACTCGTCGCCGCGGAGAGCGTGATCATCCCGGTGCAGACGCAGTACTACGCGCTGAAAGGGCTCACCGCGCTGGTCAAGGTCATCAACCAGATCCGGGGAAAACGGCTGAACCCGGAGCTGCGCATCCTGGGCCTCCTGCCGACTTTCTACGACGGACGAACGCTGCTCGGCAGGGAGATGCTCGAGGAGCTGCGCGAGCTCGGCGACCACCACGTGTTCCACAGCATCGTCAAGAACACGGTGAAGCTCGGCGAGGCGCCGCTGACCGGCAGACCGGTGACCGCGTACGCTGGCGCGTCGGACGCCGCTCGCACGTTTCGCGAGCTGGCACGGGAGGTGATCGACCTTGGCTAGACCCGACTTTCGCGGTGTCGCCGCTCGACGCCTGTCCGAGGAGCGCGAGGACCTCTCCCCTGCGATTCTCAGCCTGCTGGCGCCCGACGAGAAGACACGCAGCGCCGCGGTCCGGCAGCTCCCGGTCGGCCGCATCGACCCGAACCCAGAGCAGCCTCGCCTCGCGCTCGACCAGGACGCGCTGAACGAGCTCGCCGCATCGGTGCGAGAGCACGGCGTCCTGCAGCCGGTGCTGGTC
This sequence comes from Chloroflexota bacterium, assembly GCA_021786265.1. The sequence goes on along the minus strand of JAJYNP010000237.1, from coordinate 39,907 downwards.
CGGCCCCTCCCCGCCGGGAGGTATCAGCTGGTCGCAGGCGAGCGCCGCTGGCGGGCCGCCCAGCTCGCGAACCTCGAGACGATCCCGGCGCTCGTCGAGGAGATCGACGACGAGACCGCGCTGGAGATCGCGATCATCGAGAACCTGCAGCGCGAGGACCTCTCGCCGCTCGACGAGGCGGCGATGTACGAGCGGATGACGCGGGGCTACGGCTACAGTGTCCGGAAGCTCGCCCAGAAACTCGGCAAGGACAAAGGGTACGTGGAGAACCGCCTGCGGCTCGCCGATGCCCCGGCGGAGATTCGTGAGCTCGTGTCTTTGCGCAAAGACACGGTCTCGCACGCATACGAGCTGCTGAAGGTGACGGATCCGCGCAGGCGCAAGCACCTTGCCGAGCAGGTCGCGCGTGGCGAGCTGACCCTGCTGCGCCTCAAGGCACGAATCGAAGGACGGGCCACGCCCGCCGGCGACAGCGCGACGCCGCGGCGCGGCCGACGAATTCTCACCGCCGCCGGAGCGGCCGCCGCTTCCCAGGCCGTGGCACCTGACCCCGATCCCGATCCCGAGGCCGACGCGGACCCAGCACCCAGGCCGACGCCGACCGGAGACGACGCGCTGGTGTCGTCGAAGGCCCACCTGAGCGAGGCGCTGGAAGACCTGGTCTCGGTGCTCCGGGCGCCGCAGGCGCTCGAGGGCATGAGCGAGGTCGATCGAGCCAACCTGTCGAAGTACCTGACGATCACCAAGCTTCGACTCGAAAACGCCATCGCGCTGCTGCGGGCCGGCCAGACCCGGACCTGACCGGACCGGGGGGCTGCGCAAAGGCGCCAGCCGCGCGCCGGTGCCGGCGCCAGGCAACCCACGGATGTGGCAGCAGGAGTGACGCGGCGAAACGGAAGGGCGTCAGAGGGCGCGTGAGCCCCAGCGGCTCGGGGGTCGCGGGAGGATGCGGACCGTAGCCGCGCGGCCGGCGGAGCCTCGCTAGATGTAGGTGATCTCGTGGAAGTTCTCCACGAGATACTCGATGATCCGCCGGCGACCGTCCGCCATCTCGCGACGGATCCCCGGCACGAGGCACCACAGCTCGATGGCCGGCACCATCAGCTCACCATCTGCCGTCCGGCCGAGCGTGGCCGGGACGCCACCGCCCGCCGCGAAGACTCGCTCGAGCCCGACCTCGTCGATCCGTGTCGCCCGAAGGAAGTCCCGGATCACCCGCCGCACCCCGATCCGGATCGACAGGTCACGCATCAACTCCTTGGCCCAGGCGTCGACCTGGTCGTCGGACTGCTCCTCGAGCCGTCGGCGGTACTCGGTCGGGTCCGGGGCGAGTCCGGTGGCGCCGCTCACTGGTCCTCCTCTCGGGATATCGGGCGGCATTATCGCACGCGATCGGCCGGCCATGGCCCGGCCACGTCAGCCGGCGCCGGTCCCCCGCTCCACGCGCCGGTACACCTCGATCATCCATTCGGCGATCCGCTCACCTGCCGCGTCGAGACCCTGCAGCACCTGGCCCTCGAACTGCGCCGACACCTGTGCGTGGCCGCTGTGCGCCTCGATCGTGACCTCGCCGGCCTGCACGCGTCCCCAGCGGACCAGCCTGCCGGAGACTCGTGGCCCCTCCTGGGGCACGTTCACGCGGACGTTCAGGATGGCCAGCCCGGCGTCCGTCGCCAGCAGGACCTGGAACCGGGCATCGGGCTGGTCGCCCCAGACCACGTGGCAGGCCGTGTCGCTCTCGGCGCCGAGCGCGTGTGCCACGGGATCGATGAGCGCGACCAGCCGGTCGGTGAGGTGCCGGCCCCCTTCCGGCGTCGCCCGCCAATCGTTCAAGCGCATGGGGACATGGTGCCACGGCCGCCGTGCACCGTGTTTGCGAGGGGCCTGCAAGCCGGGATGGGTCGCGGGCGTGCAGCCCGTACCCGTCCCCGCACTACCGTGCGATTGCCGGGGAGATCGCTCCCGACCTCAGCCGCGGGCGCGCGGCGCACGAAACCGAGGGCTCCATGGCGATGCTGGCCGCGAGGGAGAAACAGGAGCAGCCGCGGATGGTCACCCCAGGGGACCGCGGCGTGCCGCGCCGCTGCGGGGCGCGCCACCGGAAGGCGCTGCTCGGCGTCCTCCTCGTCGTCAGTGGCCTGGTCGCGGGGTGCGGCGCCGCAACGACCCCCTCCCCGACCGCCACGGGTTCACCGGGTGGCGCTGCCGTCTCGAGCAGCGTCCCCACCCTCTCGCCCGCCATCGGTGGCGCAGGATCCCCCGCCGCGGCGGCCTCACAGTCCACGGGCGCGACCGCCGCTCCGGCCTCCGGACAGCCGCCCGCGAACGACGGCCAGGGGCAAGCAGGCTCGACTCTCCCCGCAGCAGCGTCAACCACCGTCACCGCCGCCGGCACCGCGGCGGAAGCCATGGCGCTGCAGTCGCAGTTCGTCAACGTGATCCACCGGGTCAACCCATCGGTCGTCCTGATCGAGACCAGCAGCGGGCTGGGGTCCGGGATCGTGTTCGACTCGCGCGGCGACATCGTCACGAACGCGCACGTGGCCGGCAACTCGACATCGTTCACGGTGACCCTGGCGACCGGACGCACGGTCCACGGGACGCTCGTTGGCACGTTCGTTCCGAACGACATCGCCGTGATCCATGTCTCCGCCCCGGGCCTGCAGCCCGCCACGTTCGGTGACTCGTCGAGCCTCGCCGTCGGCGACATCGTGCTGGCGATGGGCAACCCGCTGGGGCTGCAGAGCAGTGTGACCGAGGGGATCGTGAGCGCGCTCGGGCGGACGGTGTCCGAGCCGAACGGGGCCGCCCTCCCGGACGTCATCCAGACGAGCGCGGCGATCAACCCGGGTAACAGTGGTGGCGCTCTCGTCGACCTCAACGGCCACGTCGTCGGGATCCCGACCCTCGCCGCCTCCGATCCCCAGATGGGAGGCGCCGCGGCCGGTATCGGCTTCGCCATCCCGGGCAACATCGCCCGGGACCTGGCGAGCCAGATCATCCGCTACGGCAAGGTGATCGACTCGCACCGTGCGTTTCTCGGCATCGAGAGCGCCGACCTGTCGGCCGGCGGAGGCGCGCTGGTCTACTCCACCGTTGCCGGAGGTCCCGCCGCGAAGGCCGGCCTGACGGCAGGTGACATCATCACGGCGGTGGACGGGCAACCCACGCCGTCGGCGGGTGCCCTCGCCGCAGTGCTCGCGGGGCTCAAGCCGGGGCAGACGGTCCCGGTGGACGTCACGCACCAGGACGGAAGCCAGTCGACGGTGCGGGTGACCCTGGGTCAGCTTCCGGGATGAGGGTGGAGCCAGCCGGCATCGATGTCCCGGTCAGCGTCGTCCAGGCAGCGAGGGCGCGCCGCAAGTGCGGGGAGTCGCCCCAGCCGAGCGCGGTGAGCTCGCGCCGCCGCGGATAGCCAGCGCTCGACGATCGGCATGAGGAGTGCGCCGAGCCGGCAGCCGCCACCACAACCCACGCCCGGAGCGGGACGGGACCTGGGCCACCGTCGAGGCGGAGCGGGCACCGCAGCGGCCGTGGGAATGGTCCCCATGGCGATCCCGGCGTCAGGACCATCGGGTGGCTGGCGCGCGACCCTCGGTGGGCTACTGTGGCAGCACGACCGGGCGACCGGAGACACCGACCCCGGTCGGCATGGGGCATCGTGTTCCCAGTGAGAGCCCAGGACCGAGTGCGCCCTCGAGGCGTCGACATCGCCAGCCCCCCCGACGTCTCACGCGCTGGTTGCCGCTCCGCTCACCCGCGGTTCGTTCGATGAGCCGCGGTCTGCGCGAGCGCCTGCGCCTGGTATTCGGAGCTGGACCCAGCGGCTTCGAAGCGGACGCCGGAGCAGGCGCGCCGGCCGCGTTGCCCTGGATCCAGTTCGTCGCATTCACCGAGGACTGCCGGGTCTCGGGGCGCATCCAGCTGGACAGAGACCGGCTGAGCGACACGCTCAACGGCCACCTGGACTACCTGCTGTGCGACGTGCTGGTCGAGAGCCTCGAGGATGGTCGCTCCATCCACGCCGACGAGGTGCCGATCGCCCGCGACGAGCTCATCGCAGTCCTGGCCGATGGCCCCCGCGGCGACCCGTCCAGGCGGACCCACACGCTGGCCCATCCGGTCACGGTCAAGGCCGGCCCGTATCTGATCCGCGGCAACATCCATTCCCTGCCCGGCGTGGAGCCGCTCGCCTCGGCCCACCGCCGGCGGCCGATGATCCCGCTCTCCGACGCGTGGATCGAGTACCGCTTGGGCGCCGCCACGCAGGTTTCGTCCTGCGGGGCCATCGTGGTCAACCGCGAGACGGCGGATTGGATCCAGCTCGGCTTCGCCCGGCCGAGCGCCTTCGCGGGCTCCGACGCCAGAGGGGTTGCGTCCGCCAGGGGCGTCGCGGCCACCGAGGGCCATACGCCAGCCTGACCTTCGCCCGGCGCGCCGCTGGCAGGCAGCAGCATCGGGGGCCCTCGACCCGGGCACCGCCACGACCGCCGGGTTGGCCTCCTAGGGCTTCGGCTCGTCTCCCGCTGGCGTTTCCGGTATGGCGAGCACGGCTGACAGCGTCGCCACGAGCCGCGCCACGGCCCGATCTAGCTCGTGCTGCGCCTCCACGAGGTCTGCCACGGAGTGGGCCAGCGACTCGAGTGTCACCGTCTGAGCGCTGATCGCATCGACCAGGGCGGCGAGGTCACCCGCGGCCGCGCGCTCTTGCTGGCGGACCTTGATGGGTGCCCCGAGCTGATCTGAGAGCGCCAGCATGCGCTCCAGGTCGAGACCGATCACGTCCGCGAGACGAGCGAGCTTCCCTGGGTCCGGCCGGACCTTCCCTCCGCTTGTGACCGACGCGAGCCACCTCTGCGTCACGCCCGCCTGACGGGCCGCTTCCGCCTGCGTGAGCTTCGCACGGCGGATCGCTCGCTCGATTTCGGCGCCCAATCGGGTGGTCACGACCGGCAATGTTAGCGACAGTGTCGGTGACCGTGGGACCGCTCCGGTCGGCGACGACGATCCCGAGCCTCTGCCCGGCCAGCTCGCGTGCCGGGCAAGGGAGTCATCCGGATCACGACGCACTCGACCCCCTCGACGTTCGAGATCCTGGATGGCACTGTCGACGTGCTGCACGGCCAATGCCGTCGGGCTGTCTGCGAGCGGCCGACCCTCTGCGGAAGGCTCCTGGCGTTCGACCGCCGCCTGCTGCTCCGCCTGGGCGTCCCGTGGCTGGCGAACCGTCCGAGATGCGCGCGACGACCAGCCGACGCGAGCAACTGGGGCACCACTCGGAACTCATCACGCTCGGGATCCGCGCCGTGGCGAGAGCCACGCCTCAATCGCTGCATCTGCCCGACATCGCCAGTGCGCAGGCGATCAGCTCGCCTGGAGGTGTCGGAGCACCTCGATGCGCCGGAGCATCTCGGCGTAGCGAGCCTGTGAGGGCACCAGGTCGGGTTCAGCCTGGGCGATCGGCACCAGCTCAAGCTCAGCGTCGGGCATCGGCACCAACTCGGGCTCTGCCTGGGCCATCGGCTCCAACTGGAGCTCAACCTCGGGCGCCGGTACCAGGTCGGGCTCCGCCTGGGTCATCGGCTCCAACTCGGGCTCTGCGTCGGGCACCGGTTCCAGGTCGGGCTCCGCAAGGGCGATCGGCACCGGCCGGACCTCTGTTGCGACCCGCTGTTCCTCGAGCGCGACCAGCTCCTGGACGTACCCAAGCTCGCGGCGGATGATCTCGCGTTCGCGCTCCAGGAGCTCGAGTGAGCTGGCCAGGGCGTCATCCCGCTCCTGCAGTTGCGTTCTGATCGCACTCAACATCTCGATCTCGTTCACACACGCAAGGTAGCTCCGGATACAGCTGGCGGAGATGCGCAAGAAGGACTCTCCGAAATGGCATTAGTACTGGGTCGCCGCGGCAGGAGGTCGCAGCGCCGCAGTGCGGCTGCGGGACAGACCTCGGTGATCCGATCGCCCCCCCTCGCGGCGGATGGGCCCGAGCGCGTCGACCGCGACGCTGCCACCCGCGTCGAGCACGGCCCATGCTGCCCGGGGTATCCCCTCGTCGGTGAGGCGCCTCGCACAGCCGGCAGCACCGTTCACCCAGTCGGTCTCGGAGGTGGCGGCATCGCGTGGCTGCGCGACGAGATCGATGCCAGGGGTGGATGCGCCGGGGGGTCGGGCTCGTGGGTCCATCGGTGCCGGCGCTACCGCGCCGCGCGCTCCCGCTCGATCTGCAGGAGCGCGTCGTGGAGCAGCTGGTACGCCTCGGCCGTGTCGTGCCGCTGGTCGGGCATGTGGCCGAGCTCGCGGGCGCCCTCGGCAAGCCGTGCGAGGACGGCCGGGATGGCCCGCTCCGGAACCGAGCCGACGGTGGCGCCCCGGTAGTTGGTCAGGATGGCCTGGATCGCCTTGGGGAGGCGCTTCGCGTCGACCGCGCCGTCCGCGAGCCGGTAGGGCAGGTGCCAGCTCGCCGGGTGTGACGGGTCGCCCACGTAGGCGAAGCAGCGCGCCGGCAGCCGGTACTTCGGGTGCAGGAGCGCCCCATCGCGCTCACCGGGCGGTCCAGCCGCCACGGGAGTGCGGGGCAGCAGGCTGCCGGGGACGGGCGGCGGATCGACCGGCCGGTAGATGCCGTGGAGGCTGAGCCACCACAGCGCGTCGGGCGGCTCCGGCGCGTCGAGGTGGACCAGGGTGCGGTCACGCCGGCCGCCGTCGGCGAGATCGGCCGCATAGAGCAGGTGGCCGTCGCAGACCGCCACCGCGCGCACGCCCTGCGCGACCGCATAGCGGGTGGCCTGCTCCAGGGCGGCCTCGACCGCTGCCGCATGCCAGGCCAGCGCCCCCGGGCGCTTGGTCTCCACCACCAGGTACTTGATGCCCAAACGGGTGAGCAGCAGATCCGCGTAGCCGACCTGGTGGTTGAGATCGCCCACCCCCCAGTCGAGGGCATGGGTGAAGAGGTCGGCCACGATGAGCTCGGCCACCCGCTCCGCGCCACCGCCCGGTCGCTCGGTCTCCGCCAGGCGGCTGCGGCGCAGCGCGAGGAAGCTCGGCCAGGTCTGGGCCAGCCGCGCCTGCAGGTGGTCACGCAGGACGAGGCGGTCGGCCATCAACGCTCCGAGCGGCGAGTCGCACAGGGGAGCGTACAACGGCCGGTGCCCTGCGGGCCGGACGCTCCGCGGAAGGCCGGCGCGCGCGATCGAGGCATCGTCTGCGATCGGGGCCGCAGCCCCGATCGGCTGTCACGTCAGGTCTACGCACACGACCGGACAAGACTGCTGACCAGCGCGAGCTGGCGGACCCGGCGGCTCAAGGTCCGCCAGGAGCCTGTCGATCGTGGCGGTCAGCTCGACACCCAGATCGTCGTGAGCGGCAGGTGTCAGCCTCGCCAGCTCCTCGTGCTCCTGCCGCATGAGCCCCGACGTCGTCATCAAGACGTCGCCACGACGCTCGTTCCGCACCGCGCGCGACAGGAGTTGGGAGAACCTGTCGCTGCGCCGCGATAGGGCGTCAGACAGCCTGTCGTAGGCCGCCTCGATGCCCACGACCGGTGCCGGGTGGTCGCGCTCCTGCCGCCGAGTCTTGCTCATGTAGCCGATCGCTTCATCGTGGTCCTACCGCGTCCACTCCTGCTTCGCCGGATCCCACGTCAGCCCGGCGACCCCGAAGTAGACCGGCTCAAGGAAGCGACGGACGGACGACGCGGCGGCGGCAGGCGTAGGGTCGTCGAGGTCGAGGTCGGCCCGCCACGCCGCGTACGCTCGAGACCACGACTCCGGAGGCACATCGATGACCGGCGGCCAAGGATGGGTCGCGCGGCGCTCGAAGGTCGCGATGCACGCGCTCGCGAGGGCGTCCGATCGGAACGTGAAATGGCGGATGAACCAGGCGAGGTCGACGAGGTCCCGCGCCCTGGTGTTCTCCACGTCGCGCGGGAGTGTCAGGGCATGGAGCTTCTCGGCGAGGTGCTGATTGACCGGGTAGACGGGGAACCGTGATCGCCGGAAGCCGAGCCGCTCGAGGACCGGATCGGAGAAGTAGGACTCGAACTGGCCGACGACCACGTCGGCGGCGCTGACGTCGACCTTGAAACGCACCAGCTCGGTGCCTCCGAGACGCGCGACGACGACGAAGCGGAGGCCGCCCCCCGGTGGGCCCTCGAGGGGCGCTGGGGATGACGCGACCTCATAGCTGAATTCGTCGGCCAGATCGACGGCGAAGCCAGAGGCCAGGAGCTCCGGCGCGGTGTCCATGGCGGCATCGATCTTGAGGTCGAGGTCCTCGGTGAACCGGGCGTCATCGGGCCGGCGAAGCTGGTTCGCGTAGCCGCCTTTCACGACCCAGCGTCCCGGCGCGGCGGCGAGCAGCCGGACGAGGAGGCGGTCGATCGCAACCACGAGATGGATCCGGCGCGGGACCACGCCCGCGTCGCGAGCGGCGTTGCCCATTCGGACGAGGAGACTGGTCCGCCGACCGGCCGGCGTCCCGCCCGACCCCTTTTTCACAGCCCCGCGCCGGCGAAGGGTGGGTGTCGCCGGAGCGCAGCCAGGTCGTCGGGCGTGAGCATCGCCCGCTCTCGGGCATCACGGGCGGCCGAGACCAGCTGATCGGGGTCGGCGCCTTCCTTGGCGGCGTCGAGGAGGGCGCGACGCGCGGTGCTGACCCACAGTCCGTCTCGGAGGGTTCGGTCGGTCATGGCGCCGTGACGCAAGCGGTGGAGCGTGACCCCCGGACGCGGTCTGAGTCGGGACGTCTCCGCGATCGTGAAGTGGATGGTCGACGGGATGATGTCCGTCAACCCGAGCAGGGTCAGCGCCGTCTCATGGCTGAAGGTGCCGAACGGAGCGAGGGCCTGAAGAGCGTACAGCTCGTCGGCCGGGTCGGCGGGCCAGTGCGGCAGGCGGTACAGGCCGTGGCCGATCCGCTCGGCCGAGCCGTGCTGGGCACGCCACGTCAGCGCGCGCCGGCTGATCCCGTGCTCAGCCGCCTGAGCGGTCGTGAAGTAGCCGTGCTGCGCCGCTGCTGTGGCGAGGAGTTCGTCCCACGACATGCGCCAATGTTACGCATTCCGTAACACTGGGGTAAGTGGCTCCGGCGGTAGGACTCGAACCTACGACCAAGCGGTTAACAGCCGCCCGCTCTACCGACTGAGCTACGCCGGATCGGCAACCCGCGGAGTATAGCCGACCGGCGCCCGCCGGGATGGGCGCAGGTCGGGTCAGCCGCGCTCCGGCGGCATGTCGCCCGACACGGCCCCTACCTCGACGGTGGCCCCCTCTCCCGAACGGGCGGAGCGGCGCACTCGGCCCCCGCCGCGCCGCTTGACCAGGTACATGGCGCGATCGGCCGCCGCGAGCAGCGCGCCCGGCGTCAGGCCGTCCTGAGGGTGGATCGCGAACCCGACGCTGGCCCCCACGGAGGCGGCCTCACCGTCGGGCAGCGTGTAGGACCGCTCCCGCAGGGCAGCCAGCAGGCGTTGCGCCGCGGGCCGTGCGTCGCGCTCCGTGGTATCCGGCATCAGCACCACGAACTCGTCGCCGCCGTAGCGGGCCACGATGTCGTTCGCCCGGACGGCGAGCCTGAGGGCGGTGCCCACTTCATGGAGCACCTGATCGCCGGCCGCGTGCCCGTACTGGTCGTTGACCGCCTTGAAGCCGTCGAGGTCCAGCATGAGCACGCCGAGCGGGCGGCCGGTCCGGGAGGACCGGGCCACCTCCTGCACCAGGCGCTCCTGCAGCTGCCGGTGATTGGCGAGGCCCGTCAGCTGGTCGAGATCCGCCGCCCGCCGGAGCCGGTCGAGCAGCGAGGCGTTCTCGAGCACGGCGGCAGCATGGTTCGCCAGCGCACGGCAGTAGTCGAGGTCCGCGTCCGTGAAGTGCCGCTCACGGGTGCGCGTCGCCAGCTCCACGAGGCCGAAGACCTCGCCGCCGGCGATCATGGGGACCATCAGCAGCGTGCGGTCGCCGCGACCTCGCATGCGTTCCTGCTCGTCGGGCTCCTGCAGCGGGTCTGACGCCTGGACGATCACCGTCGCCCGTTCGCGGAGCACCCGGCGCATCGCCGGCCGCTCGCGCAGGTCGTAGGCCGCCGCGGGCAGGTCCGAGCCGTATCGACCGACGCTCTCGAGCTGCGTCGTCCCCTCGATCCACCGCACGATGGCGCACGCCTGGACGCCGGCCCCCACGGAGATCCGCCGCGCCAGCACCGACGCGAGGGACCGTTCGTCGCGCGCCTCGTTCCCGCTCTGGCTGATCTCGAGCATGGCGCGAAGCTCCTCGACCACCCGGTCGCGGCTCGCCAGCAGGCGGGCGTTCGCGATCGCGACGGCGGCCTGGTCGCCCAGGATGCGCAACAGGCGAACGTCGTCCGGGCCAAACTGGTCGATCCCGAGCTTCGAGAGGACGATCACGCCCGTCACCCGCTGCTCGTAGAGCATGGGCACGAGCAGCATCGACTCGTCGATCGGCAATGCACCCGCGATCTGAACCGCGCGCTCGTCCCGTGCCGCATCCGGGATCACGAGCGGCTCGCCGCGCAGGGCAACGAGACCGGTCAGCCCCTCCCCGAGCCGAACCCGGAGCGCTTCCGGGGTCTCGCCCCGGTACTCGCCGATGTCGCCCCTGAACGCGACCGGTGTGAGGTCGACCCCGTTCTCCTCGAGCACGTAGACGCGACAGTTGTGGTAGTCGATGACCTTCCGTGTCTCCGAGGCGATGGCCTGCCCGATCTCCTCGGTCGACGCGAGCCTGGTCAGGCGAGCCCCGATGCGCTGGATGGTCTCGAGCTGCCGCACCCAGTGCGAGGTCCGTTCCGCGACCTTGAACACCGCGACGCGTTCGGCCAGTCGCCGCGCGTAGACCCGGGCAACGGCGCGGTCCGCGCGCGTGAATGGGTGCTTGCCCCGCCTCGCCAGGAACACGAAGCCGCCATCGATGTCCGGCACGGCCACGAGCAGCGTCGCGCCCGGGGGGCCGGCGCGCTCGACGTGGATCGGGAGATCCAGGCCGAGGCGGCGCGTCCCGCGCGGCTCCAGGCGCTTCGCGACGGACCCATCCGCGAATGCGATCCGCAGTGCCCCCTCGGTGTCATCGAGGTACACCGCGACCCCGCCGTCGGCGCGGAGGTCGCGGCGGAGCTCCCGGACGATGGACGACACGGAGTCCGGGTCCAGGAAGCCGACAGGGCTCTGGTGGGCGGCGCTCACGGGTGGGCGGCGCTCATCGGGATGCGGCGCTCATCGGCGCGCGGCCGGAGCCACGCGGGTCGCTCGAGAGCGGGGCATCGACGAGGACCTCCGAGCCGCGGATGTGGCCCGCATCGTACCCCCGGTGGTACCTGCCCCGCGAGGGCTCCGTCGCGGGCAGCCACGCGGCAGCCACGCCGCCGGGCATGGATCAGGGAGGCGTGAGCACCACGGGGTTCGTATAGGCCCACGGCTCGCCGAAGCGCCGGGCCTCCAGCCGGTACGAGCCAGGGCCGGGCGCCTCGACACGCAGGCTCCGCCCGGACCCGCGCGCGATCTCGGCGCCGTCCCGCAACAAGCGGAGCGTGGCGCGGCGCGGGCTCCGGACGCGCAGCTCGGCGCCCCCGGACCAGGGCAGCCACTCGCCGGGGCCGGCCTCTCGTCCGTCCGGACCCGCCGCGGTCAGCTCGAGGCCGAGGGCGTCGCCCAATCGGCGGTTCGCGAAGTACAGCCGCCCGTCCGCGATGGCCGACAGGATCACCGCGCGCGCCGATTCGATGTCGGATGGCAGTGGCCCCGGCAGGCGCAGGTAGTTGGCGAACGTCCGGAACACCTGCGCATACGGGAAGATCGTGATCGTGCGCCCCAGGGCGCGGATCTTGAACGCGTGCACGTCGGCGCCGCTGACGCCCACGGTCAGCCGGTCCCCGCCCGCGAACCTCGGTCGAGCGGCCGGAGCGTCGGCCGGCCTTCGCCGCGACGCGCGCGGGGCACGGGCGCCGAGATCGGGAGACGCCGGCACGTTCAGCGCGTCCCACCACCGCAGGACGCGATCGGTGGGACCCTGGAGTCCGGTCCCGGGGAGCAGGACGTGGAGGAGCCGGTTGGCCGGGGTCAGGCGCTCGGCCCATTCGCTCATGTAGTTCCACAGCTCGATCCCGCGCATACCCCGCACGCTCCAGTCGTGCCACGGATAGGGCGGCAGCGCGGGGATCGCGACACCGCGCCGCTCGTCCGGGTGCGCCAGGTGTGTGAGCGCCCCGCGGTTGCCCAGGATGCCGATCGCCTCGACCGGGGGGAGCGCCGGATCGAGCGGCTCGTCGCCGAGCGCCGCCCGCTCGCCGTAGACGAGCATGTGGTCGCCGCCGTCCGGCGTCCACTCGTAGCCGACGATCACCACGAGGCCGTCGTGGATCCCTTCGAACCCGCGGTAGCTCGGCGCCAGCGTGTTGTGGTCGGTCATCCCGATCCACTCCAGGCCGGCCCGGCGTGCGGCCCGGGCGATCTCGTCGAGCTCGCCCGTGCCATCGCTGAACCGGGAGTGGATGTGGAGCGCCCCGGGGCTGTGGTGGGTCACCAACCTATACTACGGGGCCATGACGCACGATCGGGAACGGCGCGGCGACGCATGGCTGCGCGAGACGACCGTCGCGGAACGGGTCGTCTACCAGGGGAAGTACCTCACGTTCCGCATCGATGCGGTGCGCGACGCCGACGGCGAGGAGCGCGAGCGCGAGCTGGTGCTCCACCCGGGCGCGGTCGCGATCGTCCCCCTCGATGGCGACGACGTGCTCCTCGTTCGCCAGTGGAGACACGCGACGGGCGGAGCGTTGCTGGAGATCCCGGCGGGGACGGTGGACCTGCTCGACGACGGCACGCCCGAGGAGCCCGCGGCGTGCGCGGCCCGGGAGCTCGGCGAGGAGACCGGCACGCAGGCGGGGCGCTGGCGGCACCTGGGCGTGTTCTGGACGGCGCCCGGCTTCACCGACGAGCACATGAACCTGTACCTGGCCCAGGACCTGTCGCCGTCGCCCGAGTGCGTGGGACCCGAGCCCGACGAGCGGCTGGAGCTGGTGCGGATGCCCTGGCGAGACGCGGTGGCCGCCGCGGAGCGCGGGGAGATCCAGGACGCGAAGTCGCTCGTGGGGCTGTTGCGGTTGGCGCGCATGGCGGACCGCGGCGAGCTCTAGCGCGGCTCCGAGGCTCAGAGCACCATGGGCGGCTGCCGGCCCTCCAGTCGCGCCAGCGCGTTGCGGTAGAGGCGCGAGTCGGGGGCGAGCGCCACCGCGAGCCGCAGATGGGTCCGCGCCTCGTCGGTGCGACCGAGTCGCTTGAGGCTCTGGCCAAGCGCGAAGTGCGCGTAGGGCAGCGACGGATCGACATCCAGGAGCTCGCCGAACGCCTCGGCAGCGCGCTCGTGCTGCCCGCTGTTGTAGTAGGCCCGGCCCAGCGCCTCGATGATGGATCCCCGCCGCGGCTCGAGTCGCGCCGCGCGCTCGAACAGGACGGCGGCCTGGGCGAAATGACGCCGGCCCATCAGCGCGTTCCCCCGCCGGAGCAGGCCGTACGCGGTCTCCCGCTCCAGTAGCTCGGCGACCGCACGCTCCTCGCTGGTCATGGGCTCGCCCGCCGCACCGCGTTCGTCCCGGGGGCCGCCGGAGTGACCATCGCGGGGCTCGCCGGTGGGAGTGGGGTTCTGCTCGCCGGAGCGATCGTCGTCCGGCCGATCGTCGGGCGTGGGGGTCCGCTCGCTCATGCCGGAATCCTCCCACGCATCGGGCGATGCGTCCGGCGCGTCTCCGCGCCCACGGCGGCGTCGAGGGTGGGAGGAGGCGTCAGCCTCCGGCCAGGCCACCGCCATCGACCACGAGCGTGGTGCCGGTCACGTACGCGGCCCCGTCGGAGGCGAGATACAGGATCGACGCCGCGATCTCCTCGGGCGCGCCAACCCGGCCCAGGGGCCGTCCCGCGGCGGAGCCCGCGATGCCGTCGAGCGCCGACGCTCCGAGCTGGCGGAACTCGTCGCGGAGCAGCGCGGTGTCGGTGTCTCCCGGGCAGACGCAGTTCACCCGGATGCCCTCCCGCCCATGGTCGATCGCCAGCGCCCGCGTGAGGTTGACCACGGCGGCCTTCGTCGCCGCGTAGCTGACCGAGCGCGGCCCGGCGACCAGGCCCCAGCCGGAGCCGACGGTGACGATCGCGCCGCCCCCGCGTTCGCGCATCCGCGGGATGGCAGCGCGGCAGCAGCGGAACACCGCGGTCAGGTTCACCGCCACGACCTCGTCCCACTCGGCGTCGCTCGTCTCGAGCGCCGTGTGGCGCCGGATGATCCCGGCCGCGGTCACCAGCACGTCGAGCCCACCGAACGCCGCGACGACCGCATCGACCGCCCGGTCGGGCGCACCGGGCTGCGCCAGGTCGAGCGGCAAGGGCACCGACCGGCCCCCGGTGCCCGCGATCGTGCCGGCGACCCGCGCAAGCCCCGCTTCGTCGCGGTCCACCAGGCCCACGACTGCGCCCTCGGCGGCGAACCGGATCGCCGTCGCCGCCCCGATCCCGGAGGCGGCACCGGTCACCAGCGCGACCCGTCCCGCCAGAAGGCCCGTTGAAGCTGGCACGCGTCCCTCCCCTCTCCTCACGGGAGCCGGAGCGACCGGGTCCCCGACCGGCTCGGCAGATCCCGGCACACCCGTCCGGCCGGAATTGGGATACTACTCGTCGTCCCACACGATCCGCCCCGTCCGAGGACGGGCAGCCGCATGGGAGGGTGCACGCATGGGAGGAACCGGAGCAACGGACCATGTCGGGCGTCGCGTCGTGGTGACGGGCGGCGCCAGCGGGATCGGCCTCGCCACCGCGAAGCGCTTCCTGGACGACGGGGCGCGCGTGGTGGCGGTGGATCGCGACGCCGCGGGGCTCGATCGTGCCCGACGCGACCTGCCGGGGCTCGGCGGCGTCCTCGCGGACGTGAGCGACGCGGCGCAGGTCGAGGCCGCGTTCACCGAGGTCGACCGGCTCATGGGCGGCGTGGACGTGCTGGTCGCGAATGCGGGCATCAGCGTCCGGCGGCGATTCCTGGACATCGAGCCCGAGCAGTGGTCACGGGTGATCGGCGCGAACCTGACCGGCGCCTTCCTGTGCGCGCAGGCGGCCATCCGCCGGATGGCGGCCCAGCGGTCGGGCGTCGTCCTCTTCACGTCGTCCACCAACGGCCTCGCCGGCCACCCGCTCTATGCCGACTACAACGCCTCCAAGGCCGGCATCAACCTGCTCATGAAGACCATCGCACTCGAGCACGCCCCGTGGCTCCGGTCGAACGCGGTGTGCCCCGGGTACGTGCTGACCCCCATGCAGCAGGCCGAGTACACGCCCGAGATGCTCGAGGAGGTGAACCGGCAGATCCCGCTGGGACGCCATGCCCGCCCGGACGAGATCGCCGCGCTGTTCGCGTTTCTCGCCTCGGACGAGGCGGCGTACATCACGGGGCAGTGCATCGCGATCGACGGCGGTGAGACGGCATGAGTCGGGAGCGTGGCGCGGTGCACCCCTACATCCCCAGCAGCGTCCCCGAGATGCGGGACGCGATGCTGCGCAGCATCGGCGCCCGGGACCTGGCGGAGCTCTACGCGGACATCCCGCCGGCGCTGCGGCTCACGCAGCCCCTGCGGCTGCCGGAGCCGCTCGCCTCGGAGCACGACCTGCGCCGGCACGTGGACGCCCTCCTCGACCGGAACACGAGCGCGACCGAGGCGCTCAGCTTCCTGGGCGCGGGCTGCTACCGGCACTTCGTGCCCGCGGTGTGCGACGAGGTCAACGGCCGCTCCGAGTTCCTGACGGCGTACGGCGGGGAGCCGTACGAGGACCATGGCCGCTTCCAGGCGCTCTTCGAGTACTGCAGCATGATGGGCGAACTGCTCGACATGGACGTCGTCAGCGTCCCGACCTTCGATGGCGCCCAGGCGTCGGCGACCGCGCTCCGGATGGCGGGCCGGATCACCGGACGCCGGGTGGTGCTGGTCCCGGCCACCACCAGCCCGCAGCGGCGCTCGGTGATCGCCAACTACGTCAGCGGCGCGCTCGAGGTGGTGGACGTCGCGTACGATCGGACCACGGGGCTGCTCGACCTGGGCGATCTGCGCGCGAAGCTCTCGGGCGACACGGCGGCGGTCTTCATGGAAAATCCGACCTACCTGGGGCTCATCGAGGCGCAGGCGCCCGAGATCGTGCAGCTCGCCCACGCTCGCGGCGCGCTCGCGATCGCCTGCGTGGACCCTTCCTCGCTCGGAGTCATGGAGGCGCCCGGCGCGTACGGCGCTGACATCGCCTGCGGCGATCTCCAGCCGCTGGGCATCCACATGCACTTCGGGGGCGGGCAGGGCGGCTTCATCGCGACGCCCGACGAGGAGCGGTTCGTCGCCGAGTACCCGTCGCGCCTGTTCGGGCTGACACGCACCATCGTCGAGGGCGAGTACGGGTTCGGCGACGTGGCCTGGGAGCGCACCAGCTTCCACGGCCGCGAGCACGCCAAGGAGTTCGTCGGGACGGCGGCCGCCCTGTGGGGCATCACGGCCGGTGTCTACCTGGCGCTCATGGGCCCGCACGGGATGGCCGAGATCGGCGAGACCTGCATGCGGCTCGGGAGGTACGCCGCCGGTCGGCTGGCGTCCATCCCGGGCATCCGCGCACCCCGCTTCTCCGGAGTTCCCTTCAAGGAGTTCGTGGTGGACTTCTCGGAGTCCGGGCGCACGGTCGGCGAGATCAACGCCGCCCTCCTCGACGAGGCGATCTTCGGGGGCGTGGACCTCTCGGGACAGTTCCCCGAGCTCGGGCAGTCGGCGCTGTACTGCGTGACCGAGGTGCACACGCGCGACGACATCGACCGGCTGGCGGACGCGCTGCGGCGGGTGCTTGCGTGAGGGGGGAGGGTGCCCCAATGAGCGCAGGCGAGCGGTGGGCCGGAGGGAGCGTGAAGGCGTGAACGAGCAGGCACCGGGCGCTCCGGGCGCCCTCCGCCGGTTCCACGAGGCGCGGTGGGAGGAGCCCGTCATCTTCGAGCTGTCCGTCCCGGGGGCGCGCGGCGTCCTCCCTCCCCGGCCCGACCGGGACGTGCCCGACCTGGCCGAGGACGAGCGCGTTCCGGAGGCCGTTCGGCGGCGCCGCCCCCCCGCCCTCCCTGAGCTCGCGCAGCAGGCGGTGCTGCGGCACTACCTGCGGCTCTCGCAGGAGACGCTGGGTGCGGACCTCAACGTGGACGTCGGCCAGGGCACGTGCACCATGAAGTACAGCCCCAAGGTCCACGACCAGCTGGCGCGCAGCCCCAGGCTCGCCGACCTCCACCCCCTCCAGGACGAGCGCACCGTCCAGGGGATCCTCCAGGTGATGCACCGGCTTGACCTGCAGCTCCGCGAGATCTCTGGCATGGACGCGTTCACTCTCCAGCCTGCCAGCGGGTCGCAGGCCATCTTCGCGGCCGCGGCGATGCTCCGCGCCTGGCACCGCTCGCGTGGCGAGTTCCCTGCCCGCGACGAGATCGTCACCACCATCTTCTCGCACCCCTCCGATGCCGCGGCGGCCCACGTCGCGGGGTTCCGGATCGTGACGCTGCAGCCCGGCCCGCACGGGTACCCTGAAGTCGGCGCGCTCCGCGCCGCGCTCAGCGAGCGCACGGCGGGTCTCTTCATCACGAACCCCGAGGACACCGGGATCTTCAACCCGGACATCACGGAGTTCACGCGCCTGGTCCACGAGGCAGGCGGCCTGTGCGTGTACGACCAGGCCAACGCCAACGGGCTGCTGGGCATCACTCGGGCGCGCGAGGCGGGGTTCGACGCCTGCTTCTTCAACCTGCACAAGACGTTCTCGACCCCGCACGGGTCGGGGGGCCCCGCCTGCGGTGCGCTCGGCGTCCGGTCGCACCTGGAGCCGTTCCTGCCCGCGCCCGTCGTCACCTTCGACGGCGAGCGCTACCGCCTGGATGCCGACCGGCCGCAGAGCGTGGGCAAGGTGCGTACGTGGTACGGGGTGCCGGAAGTGCACATGCGCGCCTACGCCTGGATCATGAGCCTGGGCGCCGAGGGGCTGCGGGCGGTGGCCGAGTCGGCCGTGCTCTGCAACAACTACCTCCTCGAACGCGTGCGCCGGATCCGCGGCGTCGCGGTGCCGTGGCCGGACCGGCGACGGCTGGAACAGGTCCGCTACAGCTTCGAGCCGCTGCGCAGGGAGACCGGCATCGGGTCGGAGGACGTCGGGCGGCGCATGGCGGACTTCGGGGCGCACTACTGGACGAGCCACCATCCCTGGCTGGTCCCCGAGCCGTTCACTCTCGAGCCGACGGAGTCGTACTCGCAGGAGGAGCTCGACGAGTACGCGGCGATCCTGGAGCGCGTCTCCCGGGAGGCGTACGAGGACCCGGACCTGGTGCGGACGGCGCCGCACGCCAGTGTGGTGCACCGGCACGACCACGGTCCGCTGGATGACCCATCCCGATGGGCCGTCACCTGGCGGGCGTACCTGCGGAAGAAGGGTGGGGACGCGGCCGAGCCCTGAACCCTGCCGCTGGGGCCGTTACTCCACGAGCCAGGCGGAGAGGTCGACCGGCTTCAGGCGCGGGCTGGGCGTGATCCCGGGGATCCGCCCCCGCTTCGCGATCGGCTTGCCGTCGATCTCCTTGAGGTCGCCGGTGAAGTCGATCGGGCTCGCCCCGCTGATGTAGCTGCCGACCGCGAAGGAGTCCACGGGGGCGCCGCGCTCCTTGAAGTAGGCGATCCGGTCGGGGTTGAGGCCGCCGCTGATGATGATCTTGACGTGCTGGTATCCGGCCTGGTCGAGCCTCGCCCGAACCTCCGTCACCAGGTCGGCCGTCACGCGGCCACGCTCGGACGGGGTGTCCAGCCGGATCCCGTAGAGCCGGTCGCCCAGCGCATCGGCAACCCGCAGCGCCTCCTCGGCCTCGTCCTTGAACGTGTCCACCAGGACGATCCGGGGGACATCCGGCGGCAGGTCGCGGTCGAACGCCTCGGCGGCGCGGACCGTGTCGCCGAACATCAGCACCAGGGCATGGGGCATGGTACCGGTCGGCCGCAGTCCGGAGAGTCGCGCACCCGCCGGCGTCGACGCACCGACGCACCCCCCCACGATCGCCGCGTAGTCGAGCGTGTCGGAGATGTCCGGGTGGACGTGCCGGGCCCCGAAGCTGATGACCGGCTGCGGGGCCGCCGCGTCCGCGCAGCGTCGCGCCGCTGTCGCCCATCCGGCCGACTGCGCCATCATCCCCAGCATGGCGGTCTCGTAGAGACCGAACATGCGATACCGGGCCCGGATCCGCAGCACGATCTCACGATCGGAGAACAGATCGCCGTCGGAGAGCGCCTCGAGCGTGACCTCACCCGGCGCCGCGTCCCGCAGAGCGTGGGCGAGCAGGGTCTTCGCCTCGTCGATCCCGCAGAGGACGCCCGACTGGCGGGAGAAGACCTCCATGACCACGACCGGGTTGATCCCCTCGCGCTTCAGCACCTCCTGTGCGCGATAGAAGTAGACGTCCGCCGAATCGCCATCGAGGATCGCTCTCGAGGGCCGCCGTCGCACGGGGCGGGACTGGTCCATGGCCGGCTACCCGAGAACCGGCGACGTGGCGAGCTCGGCGCTCGTCGCGAGCCGCGCACCCAGGATCCCGCGCATGTGCGCGAGTGCGAAGTCGTGCGCCGCGGGATCGAACGACGCGACGCAGTCGGTCACGATCGTGGTCCCGTAGTCCCGGTTCCGCAGGTCCGCGGTCGTGTGGAGCACGCAGATGTCGGTCATCACGCCCACCACGGCCACCTCGGTCACGTCCCGGTCGCTCAGCACCACGTCGAGCGGCGTGTCGAAGAACCCACTGTACCGGCGCTTGGGCACGACGATCGCCACGGCGGCGAGGTCCGCCAGCTCCGGGATCACCTCGACCTCGTCCGTGCCGCGAACGCAGTGTGACGGGAACATGTCGAACTCGCGGTCGTCCGGGTCGTGGGTGTCGGCGAGGAACACCAGGAGCGAGCCGAGCGCGCGCTCGCGCTCGAGGAAGGCGCGGGTCGCCGGGATGATCGCGCGGCACCCATCGCCACCGTAGAGGTTGTGGCCGGGCTCGAGGAACCCCCGGAGCATGTCCACGACAATGACGGCCTTCACCTGCCCCCTGCCTTCTGCCTGTCCGGCGCCCCCCGCTCCGCGACGCGGTCGCCGCGGCCGAGTGTAGCAGGGGCGCCCGTCAGTTCGGCCAGCTCGCCGGCATACCGGTCCAGCAGCGCGCGACCGCGCGAGACGCGCCCGGGTTCGGGCGCTCGCCGGGCTCCACCGGGCCAGAGCCACCCGGCGGACGCGTCAAGCAGGTGGTCGCAGACGGCCAGGATCCGCGCGATCGCCAGGCCGAGCACCCGAGCATCGGCGGCCTCCGGGGCGACCTCGACCGACAGCACGATGCGAAGGTCGGGGTCCAGCCCGAACTTGACGAACGGGAGCTCGTCGTTCCACTGGAGCAGCTGCTGGTAGGTCCTGCGATGGCCGTCCTGTACGGGCGGCGCGAACGGGAGCCACACCACCAGGCCCACACCAGGCTGCCAGATGATCGTGAGACGGAGATCGAATCGGCGCCTCCCGTCGAGCAGGAGGTCCCAGGCCGTGGTCCCGTCGCGCTGGACGCGGGTGGCCGGCGCCAGCCCGAGCTGTTCGAGCCACGCGTCCACCGGCACGGCCGAGCCGGACATGGCCGATGCTCCCGGATGGAGTGGGGACCGGAGGCGGACGGACCGGCCGGTCAGTCGAGGGCGCCGGGAAGCATCGCGGGCAGGCCGAGATCGCCCCCGTTGCCGTGCCCGCCGTGCCCGCCGTGCGCGCCGGAGCCCCCCGCGCCGGCGGGTCCGGGCGTCGCCGCCGCGGCTCCGTGGTCGCCGCTCTCCCGCCGGCGCTCGACCGTCTGGCCGCTGGGAACCGAACGGGTCCGGTAGTCGCTGGCGCGCACGCCCTCCGCGATCTTGACGTTGCGCCCGAGCCGCACGCCCCGCGGGATGACGGCCCGCTTGCCGATTACCGTGATGCCGGTATTGAGGCGCGTGGGCTCCTGGCGGTTCGCGATCGTCAGGTCCTGTCCCTCGCCCACCACCGAGTTCGGACCCACCGACACGTGCTTGTCGAGGATCGCGCGATCGACCACGGCGCCGGCCCGGATCACGGAGTCGAACATGACGATGCTGTCTCGCACCACCGCGCCGACGTCCACCCGGACGCCCGGGGAGAGCACGGAGTGCTCCACCGTGCCGTAGATCACGCAGCCGTGGCTGACCATGCTCCGATGGACGCTCGCGGTGGGCCCGATCTTGGCCGGCGACCGCTCCTCCGACCGGGTGTGGATCAACCAGCCCGTGTCGTACAGGTCGAGCTCGGGCCGCTCGTCGAGCAGGTCCATGTTCGCCTGCCAGTAGCTCTCGATCGTCCCGACGTCCTGCCAGTAGCCGTCGAAGCGGTAGCCGAAGACACGTGCTCCGCCCTGGAGCATGGCCGGGATGACGTGCGCGCCGAAATCGGTTCGGGCCTCGTCCAGCCACCGCAGGAGGGCACGCTTCGAGAAGACGTAGATCCCCATGCTCACGAGGTTGCTCTTCGGCAACCGCGGCTTCTCCTGCCAGTCGACCACTCGGTCGCTCTCGTCAAGCGTGACGATGCCGAACCGGTGCGCGTCCTCCATGGGCACCGTGCGGACGGCGATCGTGACGTCCGCACGGTGCCGGCGGTGCGCGGCGAGGAACGGCTGGTAGTCCATCTTGTAGATGTGGTCGCCGGCCAGGATGAGCACGGTGTCGCCGGGGGCCTGCCGCACGACCTCGAGGTTGCGCAGCACCGCGTCGGCGGTGCCCCGGTACCACTCGTTCGGCCGGCCGCGCGCGACGTAGGGCTGGAGGAGGCGGATCCCGCCGCTGGTGCGGTCCAGGTCCCACGGCCGGCCCGCCCCGATGTGGTCGTTCAGCGACCGCGGGTTGTACTGGGTCAGCACGACGACGTTGTCCACGTCGCTGTTGACGCAGTTGCTGAGCGTGAAGTCGATGATGCGGTACTTGCCGCCGAATGGCACCGCGGGCTTCGCGCGCACGCTGGAGAGGATCGAGAGCCGCTCGCCCTCCCCCCCCGCGAGGATGACCGCCAGGACGCCCTTCACGCCCACGATGCTACACCCGCCGGCGCCGTTTCGACCGATCGGTGCGCCGGACGGTGATCACAGGAACAATCTGGGGTTGACGAAGGTGCCGTTGAGCTCCACGGCCCAGTGGAGGTGCGGGCCGGTGCTGTTGCCGGTGTCCCCCTCGTAGGCGATCACCTGCCCCTGGTGCACGACCTCGCCCTTGTAGACGGCGGGCGGGTGCGTGTAGTTGTCGACATGCGCGTACCAGGTGAGCAGGTTCTGCGAGTGGGCGATGATCACGATCCACGCCCGGAGGTAGGGCGGGTCGTAGGGGTTCGGCCCGACGAACACGACGGTGCCATCGCCAGCGGCCCGGATCGGCGTGTACTCCGGGGCGACGATGTCGATGCCCGTGTGGAAGTGGGCGCAGTTGCCGAGCGGCGGCTCCGCGATGAACCCGGTGCAGCCGAACTCCTGGCTGACCACTCCGGGCATCGGCCAGATCAGCGTCCCGTTGTACTGCGACGGGATGTTCTGCTGCTCCGCGACCAGCCGGGCGATCAGGTTCGCCAGCTCGTCGAGGGACCTCTGCTCGTCGGCGAGCCGTGCAGCCGCCTGCGCCTTGGTCAGCTTGAGCCTGGTGAAGGCGGCGAGCTGCGCGGCCTGCACCGCCCGGGTCCTGGCCTCGAGGGCGTTCAGCTGCTTCTGCGCCGCGAGCAGTGCGTTGCGCTGGCCGGTCATCTCCTGCTTGGCCTGAAAGGTCGCCAGGCGCACCTGCTGCGTCTGTGCCCGGGTCACCTGCGTGGCCTGCTGCAGCGTCTCGAGCGACTGCTGGTCCTGCTGGATCTGCGCGGCGAGCTGCGCGTCCTGGTTGCCGATGCGCAGGTAGTAGCCGACGTCGGCGAGCACGTCCGCGAGCGACTTCGCGGTGAGCAGCTGCTCCAGCAGCGATGTCTGCTGGACCATGTAGGCGTCGGCGATGTGGCTGGCGAGGGTCGCCCGCTGGTCGGCGAGTTGCTGCTGACTGGCCACGATCTTGGTGTCCAGGGCCGAGAGCGCGGCGTCGAGGTTGCCGACCTGCGTGACCATCGCCGTGTACTTCGCGCGAACGTCGGCGAGCGCCGTCTGCGCGGCGGCCACGTTCGCCTGGAGCCTGGCCTGGTTGGCGTTGATCCCCTTGAGCTGGGTGGCCGTGTCCGCCAGCACCCCCTGCAGGTTCGCCTCGCTGGCCTGCAGGGCCTGGATCTGCTGGCGCTGGGCGGCGATCTTCGCCTCGAGCGCCTTCTGCGCCCGCAACGCATCCGACAGGGGATCTGCCCGGGCCGTGGGCGCGCCACCGAGGGAGCCGAAGAGAAGGGGAACCAGGAGCAGCGCTGCGAGCAGTGCGCGCCGCCCGTGCTTCGCGTGTCCTATTCGACCCATCGCATCATCGTGCAGGCTTCGACTCCATGCGGCGCCTGCTGGTGGCGCCAGTGCTGTCCCGGCCCGCCGGTGGTGCGTCGCTCAGGCGAGAGGGCACGACTCGCGGGAACGACTCCGGCTCCGCGCATCATAGTCGCAGCCACAACATCGACGCAACGCGCGGTGCCTGGCCTGTGGTGCCTAGCCTGTGGTGCCTGGCCTGTCCGGAGGCCCGGCCCGAGGGCGGAACATGGGCATCCCCGATGGTGCCGCGGGGCGGCTGCCGCGCGCGCGGCCGTCACGGGATGGGCCGCAGGACCGCGAGGAACGCGGCCAGGATCAGGATCGGCCCGAACGGGATCGCGCTCCGCAGTCCCAGGCGGCGCGTGGCAAGGAGCACCAGCAGCACCACGCCGGCCGCCAGCGAGGCGACGATGAACCCTGCGATCAACTGCGAGATGCCGCAGGCGAGGCCAAGGCTCACCGCGAGCTTGAGATCGCCCATCCCGAGCGCCCCCCTGAAGAGGGCTCCGGTGGCGGCGAGGAACAGGGGGACCAGAACCGCCGCGGCCAGCCCGCTGGCCATCCCCAGCTCCTTGCCCGCGAGGACGGGATTCCATCCGGTCAGCAGCACCGCCAGCGCCGCCGGGATCAGCGGCAGGGTGATCTCGTCGGGAAGGAGCCGCTGATCGAGGTCGGTCGCGAGCAGGACGACCAGGGCGGCGAAGAACGCGCCGGCCAGGAGGAGATCCCGGGGCGAGCCGAACCGGGCGGGTAGCGCGAAGAACGCGCCGGCCGCCAGGACCGCCACGAGCGCGGTTCGCCAGTCGATCCCCCTGCGCCGTGCGTCCTCGTGCTCGGGCCAGCGGGCCGCCAGGCGATCGGCCAGAAAGCCGTAGATGCCGCCCCCGATGCCGAGGATCGCGGCGGATCCCCAGGTGCTGATGCCGTCCACGCGCCGCATGGTGCCCGGACTGGTGCGCGCCGGCAACCCCGCCGGTGGTCCCGGTCGCCGAGCGCCGCAGGTCCCGGCCGGCGACCGGGCCGGGCCATCGGCCCCGTCGGGCGGTGCGCCGCCGCATGGCGTCCCGCGCGCTACGCGCCCTGGGCGCCCTCCAGAGCGAGCTGCACGAGGGTCGCGTGGGTCACGCCGGTCGCGCCCCGCGGCGCCCAGGGCACGCCCCGGCGAAGGTAGGCGCTGCCGCCGATGTCCATGTGGACCCACGGGCGCGTCACGAACTCGCGCAGGAAGAGGCCGCTCTTGACGAGCGAGCCGTCCGCCGGCCCGGAGTTCTGGAAATCCGCGTACCAGCTCTCCATGTCCCGCACGTAGTCGTCGACGAGGGGGATCTGCCAGTAGCGTTCGCCCTGCCGCGCGCCGGCGGCGGCAACCGCGTCGAACCAGGACTGAGGCGTGCCGAACGCGCCGGTGATCTGCTTGCCGAATGCGCGCTCGACGGCACCGGTAAGGGTCGCCACGTCGACCAGGTGGGTCGCACCGAGCCGCTCCGCGTAGGTCAGCGCGTCCCCCAGGATGAGCCGGCCCTCGGCGTCCGTGTTCTGGACCTCAACGATCTTGCCGTTGAGCGCCTTGACGATGTCGCCGGGACGCGTGGAGTGCGGGCCCGGCATGTTCTCGACCGCCGGGGCGAGGGCCAGCATGGGCAGGTCGGGCGCCAGCCGCTTCGCCGTCACGATCGCGGCGATGACGGTGCACGCGCCCGTCTTGTCCATCTTCATCTCTTCCATCCGGTCGGCCGGCTTGATCGAGATGCCCCCGGAGTCGAACGTGACCCCCTTGCCGACCAGCGCGAGAAGCCGGCCCTGCGCGTCGCGGGCCCCATCGGCCCCGTTGCGCAGCACGATGAGCCGCGGCGGGTTGTCGCTGCCCCGCCCGACGGCCATGAACATCCCCATGCCCATCTCGGCCGCCCGGTCCGGGCCGATCACGTCGACCGAGAGCCCGTTCGCGCGAGCCAGGTCCGTCGCCGCGTCGGCCAGGACCTCCGGGCTGACGTCGTTGGACGCCCGGTTCGCGAGATCGCGCGCGATGCGGGCCCCCTCGCCGATCGTGGCACCCCGCTCCGCGGCCGCCTGGAGCGCCGCCACGTCCGCGCCCGGCGCGACCAGGATCAGCTCGTCGAGCGGCGGCGGCGCCTCGTGGTAGTCAGAGCGGTAGAGCGTCGCGGGATCGTACATGCCCTCGACCACGCCCCTCGCGACCAGCATCGCCAGGTCGCCGGCCGGCAGCCCGGGCCGGGCGCGGAGCGACGCGGGGAGCCAGATGGCGAGCCGCGACACGCGGGTGCCGGTGAGGCGTCGCTCGATCGACGAGGAGACCCGGTAGGCCGCGAGCGCATCGAAGGCCTCGACCGTCCCGGCCCCGACCGCGAGCACCCATGACGCGCCGAGGTCTCGACCGCGGAGCAGCACGCGGCGGAAGAGCGTCGCATCGACCTCGCCGAACCGGCGGTAGTCCCCGATCGCACCCTCGAGGCGGCGGTCGATCTCGCCCAGGGTGGACGAGTCGGGCTCGCCGGGATCTTCGGTCAGGATGGGGACCGCCAGGACATCCGCGCTCACGGACCACGGCTGGTCAGAGACGACCCGGATCTGCATACGAACGAGCTCCTCGTGTAGAGCAGGCGCGGCGGCTGGGACGAGCCGCGCCACGCCGCAGGCGGCGTTGACGGTCCGGCTGGACGCGCGTGTCAGTTCGCCAAGTGTAGCGCCGCGACCGCGTTCCCGAGATCGCCCCGGGCCTGCTCGATGGCGATTGCCGCCTGGTTGAGGCCCGCCTCCGCGATGTCGCCCATGATCACGACGAGCGCCCGCGTGTCCGGGGGCAGCAGCTTCTGGGCGGCGGCCACCCGTGCGACGAGCTGCTTTCCCGACGCGGTCAGGCGACCGCCCGTCTTCTCCAGGTTGGTGTAGAGGGCGACCAGCGCCTGGTCGTAGGCGCTCATGCGGTCGATGTAGGTGGTCAGCGTCGAGACGTCGGCGCGGTTCTGCAACGCGTCGCGTGTCCCGCGCGCCGCGTCCAGCGCGGTCGACGCCTCGCCCAGGGTAGCGAGCGCGGCCGAGTACCGGCCCGCGTGCGCCTGCTGGGTGGCCGCGAACACGAGGTCGTCGTGATGCTGGAGGACGCCCGCGAGCTGGATCGCGGGCAGCGACTCGTCGGCCAGCGTGCGCCAGTCCTCGGGCAAGGGCTGCGTGGTCCGCAGCGCCGCCCGGGCGGCCGACAGCATGGCCCGGGACCGGTCGCCGAGCAGGTCTGGCTGGGCCGATGACTGGACCGCGTCCAGCTCGGCGTTCAGCCGCGCCACCTGTGCGTCGATCGACGAGACCAGCCCGTCCCCGGTGGTGAGGTCAGCGGACAGCAGGTCCTGGCGCCTGGCGACCAGGTCGATGAGGGCGTTGCGGGCCGTATCGCCGAGGTGTCCGACGTCCGCGGAGAGCGCGTCGTACTGCGGTCCAAGGGCCCGGATGCGCGCCTGGAAGGCGGTGTCCTGGACCCACGTGCGTTCGGGGCGCGTCGCGTCGCCGGGGAGGTGATCGGCGCTGACCGCCAGCCCCGCTCCGCCGAGCGCGATGAGCAGCGCGGCGGCAAGCCAGGCGACGCCACGCAGCAGCGCCGAGCCCACCCGGCGCCATCGTCCCCGCATGTGCGGGAGTCTATCGCGGTGGGCCGCTCTTTCAGCGGAGACCGGGCGCCGCCGGCGCCGCGGTACCGTCGACCCGCTGGCTGGCTCGACCCGGTAGTCGAAGCGGCCGGACGGCGGACGCGCGTGTGGCAGGCGCTACCATCGCCGTACATGGAGCCCGGCCCGGTCGGAGATCCTTCCCGCGTCGTTGCGCACGACGAGTTCGACGCGCTGCTTCGTCGCATGCCGAAGGCCGAGCTGCACCTCCACCTCGACGGCTCGCTCCGGCCCGCCACCGCCCTCGAGCTGGCCCGCGAGCGAGGGATCGACGAGGGGATGGACCTGGCAGCGATGCGCGCGCGGCTGATGGGCCCGACACGCTCCCGCGACCAGGCCGAACTGCTGCGAGCCTTCGACCTGCCGGTCTCGCTCATGCAGGACGCCGAGGCCCTGCGCAGGGTCACGTCGGACCTCGTCGAGGACGTGGCCGACGACGGCACGCGCTACGTGGAAATCCGCTGGGCCCCCGGGCTCCACCTGCGGCGCGGGCTGGGGCTGGTGGATTCGATCGCCGCTGTCGTGGCGGGAGCGCGGGACGGGGTCGCCGCGGCCGAGGGCGAGGCGGCCGAGGGCGGGACCGATGCCGCGCCGGAAACTCAGGACCCCGGCGGACCGGCCACCGTGCGTCATCGTCTGCCCCGGGTGACCGTGCGGCTCATCGCCGTGGCGATGCGCTCGCATGACCCGCAGGTCAACGCGAGGGTGGCGGAGGCCGCGGCCCGGTTCGCCGCCCAGGGGCTGACGGGGTTCGACCTCGCGGGCCCGGAGGCTGCGTACCCCGATCCGCTGGTCCACGCCCGGGCGATCGCGGTGGCGCGCGAAGGGGGCCTCGGGATCACCGTCCACGCGGGCGAGTGGGGCGGTGCGGCGCAGGTGCGACGCGCGCTCGCACTCGACCCGGCCCGGATCGCCCACGGCGCGCCGGCGATCGAGGATCCGGCGCTCGTCGTCGAACTGTGCCGGCGCTGCGTGACGCTGGACCTCTGCCCCACGAGCAATGTTCAGGCCGCGGTGGTGTCACGCCTCGCCGACCATCCCCTCCCCCGCCTGCTGCGCGCGGGGGTCCCGGTATCGCTGTCCACCGACGACCGCACCGTGAGCGACATGACCCTGGTGCGTGAGTACCGCCAGGCGACCGATGTCCTCGGGTTGTCCATCCAGGAGCTGTGGACGATGGACCGGCACGCGCTGGAGGTCGCGTTCCTGGCGGACGACGAGCCGCTGCGGACGGCGCTCCTGGCGACGTTCGACACCTTCGCGGCGGCGGAGCCGCTGCTGCGAACATGACCGAGTCAGCCGGCGGTGGACTCCGTCTCGAGCCGCACGAGCGCGCGGCGCAGCGCCGCGGCGTCAGCCGCGATCAGCGTGGGCCGGCGCTCCGGGGGCAGCGATTCGGCCTCCGCGAGGCTGGTGACGCCGGTGAGCATGAGCACGGAACGCGCCCCGACCCTGTTCGCCGCCGCAATATCCGTGAGCGCGCCGTCGCCGATGACGACCGCGTCCGCGGGGTTGCACCCGACCGAACGGGCCGCGGCCTCGAAGAGCGTGGGGCCCGGCTTGCCGACCACGAGATCCGGCGGGCGGCGGGCTGCGGTCTCGAGCGCCGCGACCATGGAGCCCGCCCCGGGGACGAGCCCGTCGGCGGTCGGGTATACCGGATCGCGGTTCGTGGCGACGAACCGAGCCCCCTCACGGACCGCCTGCATGGCGGCGGCCAGCCGCTGGTAGGTCAGGTGTCGATCGATCCCGACGACCACGGCGTCAGGGTCGGCGGCCAGGCCCCGCGCCGTGGGCGGCACGGTGCGCAGCCCCACGTCGCGGAGCTCGCGCACGAGACCCCTGGCGCCGAGCACCATCACCACCCGAGGCGGCGGCTCGGAGGCAGCCAGCTCGAGCGCCGTCGCGCGGGCCGACGTGAAGACCCAGTCGGGATGGACGGGCGCCCCCAGCGCCTCGAGGTGCTGCACATACTCGGAGCGGTGGCGGCTCGAGTTGTTGGTGCAGTAGAGGACAGTGTCGCCGCCGGCGACCCGCTCGGCCAGGACGCCGGCGACGCCGGGCACGGGCTCGGGGCCGCGATACACCACGCCGTCCAGGTCCACGAGGAGGAGCATGCCGCCATGGTAGGGCGGCGTCGGGGGGCAGTGCCGGACCGATGGGCCGCGCCGGACGCTCGGAGGCCGCGGGACGCGGGATCCTGTCGCGCTCGGCGACGGGGGCCGGTATGAGCCGGCCGGCCGACCCCTGGCACGACGTGTCCGTGCTCCTGGTGGACGGGAACAACCTGCTCCACGCGGTGGCCGGGGATCCCGGGCCCGGCCCGCTCCGCAGCCTGCTCGCACGCCTTGCCGCGGCGGTCCCGCGCGTGGTCGACGCGACGGTCGTGCTCGACGGCACTCCGGATCCAGGCGCGCCGGCCCGGACCCGTATCCGCGCGGGTCTCCTCGTCCGCCACGCCGGTCGCGTCGAGGCGGACGCGCTGCTCGTACAGATGGTCGAGGCACGGCCCTTCCTCGAGCGGGCCGGCGTCGTGGTCGTGACGAACGACGCGATACTGCAGGGGCACGTGCGGCGGGCCGGCGGGCGATGCCGGCCGGTCGGGTGGCTGGAGGCGCAGCTCACCGGCCGTCCGCAGGCCGCGACGGCGCCCGGCACGTCGATCGGTGGATCGCGCCCGCCTCGGCGGGCAGAGGACCGCCCGGACGACCGTGACGGCGAGGACGATCGGCGGCCGTGGCGGCCGGGCCGGGGCGCAACCCGGAAGCGCGGGAACCCACGCCGAGGACGGGGCGACCAGAGGTCCGGTTGAGCGCGGGGGGGGGTGATCGGACCACCGCCGCCGGACCAGGGCGCGCGCAGGGGTCCGGCCTGCCCCGCGCAGGGGTGCGGCATACCCCGCGCACGGGTCCGGCATGCCGCCTGCGGCCCGTCACGCCATGCCGGGTGCCCGGGCGAGCGCCCGCGCCTCCCCGGCCCAACCGGCAGCCACCCGCCACACGCCGCGCGTGACGTCGATGCGGTGGCCGTGATACAGGGGCCGGACGTCATCGGGCGCCTCGCCGAGCACCTGCCCCACCTCTGTCTCCAGGTCGTCGCGATCCTCTGCCCACTCCCCCATTCAGCCGGTCGTGCCCGGCGCCCGGGTCACGGCGTCGAAGGCATGCCGCGCGATCTCCCTGTCGGCGGGGAAGGTCAGGCGCGCGATCGCCTCGTCCCGCTCGAGGAACGCCGCCTCGTCGAAGATCGGCTCCAGGCGGACATCGCCGCCGACCCGCCGGCCAAGGAACCACTCCACGCGCTTGCGGTTCCAGCGACCGTCGGGCGACTGGAAGCCGTACCGGGTCGCGCCCAGCCGGCTGCCGACGACGATCTCGATGCCGGTCTCCTCGAACACCTCGCGGCGGGCAGCCTCCTCGGGGCTCTCCCCGGACTCGACGTGCCCCTTCGGGAAGATCCACTCGCGACCGCGCCTGATCACCAGGCAGCGACCGCCGTCCAGCACGACTGCCCCCGCCGAGTGGTGGTTCCGTGGCGTCAGCGCCATCATGGTCGAATCCTACCGGCTGGCCCCCGGGCCGGGGGCCGACGGCCCGGCGTTTGCCCGGCCGGCAGGGGCCGATCCGGAGCCAGTCGAGCCCGCGCCCGGAGAGGCAGCGCCAGCAGAGCCGGGGCCAGCAGAGCCGGCCCCGGCAATCGCGCGCACCCTCCACCATCGAGCGACACCGCGCCGGTCCTCGGCCCGGGTCAGCCCGCGGCACGCGTACCGCGCCAGCTGGTAGTCGGCGGCCAGCAGGTCGAGTGGCACCATGCCACGCCCGTCGAGGCGTAGCCGGCGGGCGTGGCCGGCCGGTGTCTCGTCCACGGCCCGGGCAAGGCCGGGATGCCCCGCCAGGTCGTCCACGGTGGCCACGTACGCGGTCACGGCATCGGACGGTGCTGGCACCCGGGACGGACGGTGCCACCGCGGCATCGGAAGGCCGACATGGAGCGATCCCTGGGGTATGACGATGCCGCGCTCCTCGTCTTCGATCCGGTGCTGCGGTCCGCGCCCGGGCCAGAGCCGCCAGGCAACCAGCGCGAGAAGGCCCAGGATCGCGACGACGACCGCGATGGTGAAGACCAGCCCGGATCCCGGCGCCAGCTGAGGGGCCTGGATCGCTGCGCCGGCCGGTGCCTGCTGCGAGGGCGTCTGGCTCGGGTGCAGGATCGCGCGGAAGAGTGCGACGAGTCCCGCCGCGAGCAGACCCGCGGGGATCGCCAGCAGCGCCACTGCCACCGCGAACACGATCCACAGCGGCCCGAGCGCACCCCTGACGGCGGCGGCGAGCGGCACCCCCAGCGCCACCGCCAGTGGCAGGCCAACCAGCACCGTGCCGGCCACGATCAGGCCGAGGACCAGCAGCCACGATCGATTGCGGCGCCAGTCGACACCCGACCCGGCCCCGAGCGCATCCAGCCGGGCAACGGCGAGCGAGAGGAGGGCGGTCACCACGAAGGTGAGCGTCGCGACGAACGCGGGCTCCGCGAACGCCGCGCGGGCCGCCGGTGTGGCGACCTGCGCCAGGAGCCACGGCACGGCGAGCGCGGGGAGGCCCCACGCGAGGAGGCGCGACGCCACCTCGTCGTCCTCGTACGACTCCCCGTGAATCGCGCCACGCACCACCGCGACACCCGCGAGCCAGCCACCCGCGTGGAATCCGAGCGCCCGGTTGACGTCTCCGGCGAGCAGTGCGTCGCGCACCTCGGGAGCGAGCAACCAGCCGGCCACCGCCGCGACGACCGCGACCAGCGCCACTACGCCGCCATTCCCCCGGGGCAGCGCGCCTTGGCCGAGCAGGAGACCCACCGCGGCGAGCGCGGCGAACTGGACGGGCCCGAGCAGGATCGACCCGTGCGCCCCCAGGACCTGCAGCACCAGGTACGCGATCGCGAGCCAGGCGCCCTCGACAACGGCGTCGAGGGCGATCGGCAGCGCGTCAAGCGCCGACGACCAGCGCATCGCTCGTCCGCCAGTCCGGCCGGAGCTCGGCCGTGCGGGCCGGGACGCCGTTGGCACGCGCGGTGGCCGCGTGCACCCCCGCGTCGGGGCCCATCGACACCAGCTGCACCGCGTACCCGGTCCGGGCGAGCCGCCGCAGGACCGCCAGGAAGGGCGCGGGCTGGCGCGCCGACAGTGCCACGACCGTCGCTCCGGCCCCCACCCGGCGCGGCAGCGACGCCAGCACGTGCTCGTACGGGGCCGACGCCCCGGGGCTCAGCCGGGCCAGCGCGTCGGTGATCCGGCCTAGCTGGCCCGGCCCCGCGGAAGGCGGGATCCAGACCACGGGCTGCGGGGTCCCCGCGTACGCGGCTGCCACGAGTCCGCACTCGGCGCCTTCCGCGAGCGTCTGCCGTGCCAGCGATGCGGCGGCGACGCACAGCCCCTCCAGGAGTTGCTCGTCGTAGGCCATCAGCCAGTGCGGCCCCTCAACCGTCTGGATGTCGATCGCGAGCAGCAGCTCCCGCTGGCGCGACGGGTCGAAGCGCTTCACGACGGTCCGCCCGGTGCGCGCCGTGGCCTTCCAGTGCACCTGGCGGAGCGGGTCGCCCGGCTGATACGGACGGACGCCGGCGAAGAGCGCGGGGTCCCGGAAGAGGCTCATGGGCGCCACCCGCTCCCCCAGCGAGGCGCGCGGGGTGATGCGCTCCTGCACGGGCAGGGTCCGCGGCCGCACCACGTACGTCGCCGGGTACGTGCGCTCCTCCTCGGCGGTCTCCCGCGCGAACAGGTCGGCGACCCTGAGGCGGACCGCGCCGAGCCGGAACACTCCGCGCCGGTCCGCGACCACGTGCAGGTGACGGACCACCCGCTCGTACCACGCCAGCGACCAGGTGTTGTCGAGGATCGCCAGGCCCGGGCGGTCCGAGCGGACGAGGGTGCGCTCGCGGATCGCCATCTCGTCGGGGACGAAGTCCTCCGCGCGCAGCCAGGGCAGCGGCAGCGGCTTCCGGTTCCACACCACCACGTCGAGCGGGATCTCGTCGCCCCAGACCGCCCGATCCGTGCCCAGCCGCCGCTCGTAGACCACGCTTCGCAGCCCGAATCGGGACCACAGCCGGCGCAGCCCGGCGACCAGCACCACCAGGACCCCGACCAGCACCAGGGACGGCGCCCCGGCAACCGCCCCCAGGCCGGCGAGCGCGATCCCCAGCCACGCCTGGCCGTTCACGGCCGTTCGATCGGGACCGGCACCGAGCGCAGCACCTCCTCCACGATCCGATCGACGGTGGCCCCGCGCAGCTGCCGGTCGATGTCGAGCAGGAGGCGGTGACCGAGCACCGCCGGCGCCACCGCCTGCACGTCGTCCGGGAGCGCGAACTCCCGGCCGTCGAGCAGCGCCCGGGCCTGGGTGGCGCGGTACAGCGACATGCTCGCCCGGGGGCTGGCGCCGAGCTGCACGTCGGGGTGCCCGCGGGTCGCACGGGTCAGCGCCACCACGTAACGCTCGACCTCGTCCGCGACCCGCACGGCGCGGGCGGCCGCCCGGAGCGCCGCGATCCCCTCGCGACCGATGAACGGCCGGACGCGGTCCAGCGGCTCGGGCCCATCCCGATATCGGCGCGCGATGGCCCGCTCCCCGGCTTCGTCCGGGTATCCCAGCCGGATCCTGACCATGAACCGGTCGAGCTGCGCCTCCGGCAGCGCGAATGTCCCTTCGAGCTCGATCGGGTTCTGGGTGGCCAGCAGCAGGAAGGGCGCGGGCAACGGACGCGTGGCGCCCTCGATGGACACCTGCCGTTCCTGCATCGCCTCGAGCAGCGCCGACTGGGTGCGGGGCGTGGCGCGGTTGATCTCGTCGACCAGCAGGACGTTGGTGAAGACCGGACCGGCGATGAACCGCAGGCGCCCGCCGTCGAGGATCGAGGTGCCGGTCACGTCCGTGGGAAGGAGATCCGGCGTCCCCTGGATGCGCGCGAACTCGAGCCCGAGCGCCCTGGCGAACGCGTGGGCCAGGAGCGTCTTCCCGACGCCCGGCACGTCCTCGATCAGGGCGTGGCCTTCGGCGATCAGGGCGACCGCGAGGAGCCGCAGCGGTTCGTCCTCGCCCACCACGGCCTGACCGACGGTGGCATGCAGCCGGGCCCAGAACGCACCGGGTGCAACATCGGGCCCGGTGTCCGTCACAGCGGCCCTCCGGCCGCCAGATCGAGCCCGGTGACCGCGAAATCCAGCCCGCCGGGTGCGACATCGGGCCCGCCGGGTTCGCCGCCGGCCTCCGGCCGTACTGCGTCCCCTGGCGCATCCACGCGCCCCCCGTCGCCGTCTCGCGGGTGCTCGCTCATCCAGTGCCTCCACGACCGTGGGCGTCTGCGCGGCATGGTAGCCCGCCCGGACCCTGCGCCCCGTCCGGGCCGGCCGAGGACCGGTCCCACGCCGGGCCCGCCGGAACGAGCGGGGAGTACCCATGCCGTTTGGCCCGGGCCATCTGGCCCATCCGCCGGCGCATGCGGCTATGATGCGGGCCATGACTGGCCTCTGGACGGAGTTCCTGCAGTTCCTCGGCAAGGTCATCATCCCCGACTGGGGCACCATCATCGCCGTCCTGCCGATCCTGCTGGTCATCGGGGCGGTCGGCCCCATCCTGACCCTGGTGGCCGTCGGCTGGGGAGCCGAGGCCGTCCGGCGGCGGGGCGGCCGCGCCCGGCTTGGCACGATCGAAGTCCGGTCCGCGGAGCGCGACGCGCTCGGCATCCCCATCGTTCCGGCCAACGTGCCCTACTGCGCGCACGACGCCCTCGTCTTCGCGCCGCGGGACACCAGCTGCTCGGCGTGCGGACGCGACCTCGAGGTGCGGTGTCCAGTGGACGGCACCGTCCGCCCGGCAGCGCGCCAGGTCTGCTCGGCCTGTGGCACCCGATACGTCCTCGGGGCGCTGCCGGCGCTCGTCGCCGCGACACATGGCGGTCCGCCTCCGGGCGGGGCCGCCGCGGCCTGATCCCGGGCGCAGTTCGCCCCCAGCAGGAGTCGACGCCGTGGCTCAGATGTCGCTCTATCTCTTCACCGGCGGCGGGCTGGCGCTCGTCTTCGCGTTCGTGTTCCACATCGCTCACACGGCGATGCTGGCAGCCGGCCGCCGCTCCCTCGCCGTGCTGGTGCCCACGGCAACGCTGGCCGGCGCGGGCGCCGGGACCGGAACGGTCGACCTGGGCGCCGGCGCCACGGGCACACGGACCGCGAGACCCGGGACGGCGACGCTCCCGGCCACCGTCGACGCCGACCCGGACGACACGGCGATGAGGACGCCCGTGATCGGGATCGCCATGACCGGGGCCTGGGTCGCGTGGGTGCTGGTCGGCCTCTCGATGCTCCTGCGGGCCATCATCGTCGGGCGCGGCCCCTGGGGCAACATGTACGAGTTCGCCGTCGCGTTCAGCTGGGGGATCACGGGCGGCTACCTGTTCCTCCAGCGCCGCTACCCGATCCACGCGCTCGGCTTCCTGCCGCTCGGCGTCGCGCTCTTCCTGGTCGGTTACGCCGCCACCCTGCCGGCCACGATCGAGCCGCTCGTGCCGGCGCTCGACAACGCCCCGCTCCTGACCATCCACGTGGCGATGGCCATGATCAGCTACGGCATCTTCGCGACCAGCTTCGCCGCGGCCGTCGGTTACCTGCTCCAGGGGACGGGCGACCGGTATGCCTGGCTCCCGTCGCACCGGGTGCTGGACGCCGTCGCGTACCGGGCCGTGATCATCGGCTTCCCGATCTTCGCCACCATGATCATCCTGGGCTCGTACTGGGCGTCGATCGCGTGGGGGAGCTACTGGAGCTGGGACCCGAAAGAGACTTCCGCGCTCGTCACCTGGCTGATCTACGCGGTGTATCTGCACGCACGCAACCAGCGGGGCTGGGCGGGGCGGCCTGCGGCGCTCATCCTGGTGATCGGGTTCGGCGCGATCCTGTTCACGTTCTTCGGGAACCTGTACTTCTCGGGACTGCACGCCTACAGCGGGCTGAACACGCCGACGACGATCCCGTAGCGGTCAGGCGCCGCGGGCCTCGGTCACCGCCCTGAGCACGGTGCACGCGCGCAGCGTGACCCACCGGCTCGGCGCGCCGGGGGCGTCGATGTCGTGCGCCAGCTTGCCCTGGTAAGCGTAGCGGTTCGCCCACCGCCCGCGATCGTCCTGCAGCCCGAGCAGCCACTCCACGGCCGGCTCGAGCCGGGGATCACCGGCGGCGCCCGCGTCGCACACCGCCTCGATCACCTGCAGCACGTCCGCGACGTACCCGGACGGGAACCCCAGCCGGAACCAGGAGCCGTTGGGCCTGGTGGCGCGCGACGGCATCGGGTATGCGGCCGTCGACGGGTCGCAGCTGAGCAGGAACTCGACGCCCGCGTCGAGCGCGCGACGGACGTGGGGTGCGCGTCGCTCGACCGGAATCGCCGCCAGCCCCAGCACGACCTTCGTCGCTCCCCATGCGCACGGGAGGTGATCATTCGCGGAGCAGCGGAACCCGGGACCCGATGTAGCAGATCGGTGCACGGCAACGCTCCCCTCGCCCGCGATCACCGCAGCCTGCCAGTCGATCGACCGTCCGACCCGCGGATCGTCGAGCCAGCCAAACCCGATCAGCGCCCGCAGCAGGTTGCCGTTCAGGCAATGGATGGCAACCGAGGGCGGCGGCTGTGCCGACGTGCGGACCGAGGACGCGCCGAACCCCCCGACCGCCGTCTGCGCATGCGAGAGGACATACTCACAGGCCCGCGCCACCCTGGCGTCCGCGCCGTCGGCACCCATCTGGCCCAGGAACATGAGCTGCCAGACCGTGCCCGTGTACTTGGGCGCATAACCGGGCCCTGGCTTGACCCACCACCCCTCCGGGTCCTGACAGGCGAGGATCGCGGCGATCGGGTCGCTCGCCATCGCCCCGGCCCTCGCCGCGACGACCTCAGGATCGCCCGGTGGCAGCTCGAGCAGCTGGCGGAGCGCCAGGTGTCGGACCGCCGGCGCCTCGCGGTCGAGGAGCCAGGGCAACGGATCGCCTCGAAGCGCGTGCTGCCACCCAGTCATCGCACCCCTCCCGCCATCCGGGCGACCGTGTCCGTGCGCCTACTCGCCCCGCAGCGCCCGCACGATGTCCCGCTCGACCCTGTCCGGGTCGTCGACCTCGACGACGACCCCGATCAGCGGCTCGCCCCGAAAGCCGATCGCGATGCTCTTGCCGGGGTCGTGCACGTCCCAGAAGACGTCGCCGTCAGTCCCGTGAAACGTGCCCGCCGAGACGAAAGCCGGCACGTGGGCCCCCGGAACTCGCGTCCCGGTGGGACCGTTGTATGCCTCGTCCGGACGCGTCTGCACCCACACCACGTGCTCGAGCGGCACGTCGACCCGGTGGCGCATGGCAAGGAAGCGGTCGAGGCCCTCGACCTCGACGACCAGGCGTCCCTGCCCGATTGCGACGCGGACCATGGCCACCTCAGCTCCCCCGGGTGGCGGAATCCTGACGCGCTCCCTGCGTGACCGCAAGGGCCCGACGGCGGGTCCGCGACGCGTGTGCGTACCGTTCGGCCCGCCCCGCGCAGCCCACCCCGCTCAGTCCGCCCCGTCGCCGAGCGGCTTGGCCATCCACCGCGCGATCGGACCGTATCCCTCGCGCTCCTCGAGCGAGCCTGTCGGCCGGTAGCCGAGGTGGCGATACAGCGCCTCGTTCCGGGGCAGCCCAAGGCGCACCCCCAGCCGGACCTCGCGCAGGCCACGGTCGGCCGCCAGACGCTCGCACCAGGCCATCAGCGCCGTCGCCACGCCGCGTCCGCGATGTGCGGGCAGCACGGCGACCCGACCCACGTAGAGGAACGCGCGGGGACGTCCAGGCCCACCGCCCGACCGCTCCGCCTCGGCCGGCTCATCGTCCATCTGCACCGACCAGCGCGCGCATCCCACCGCCGCTCCGTCGACCGATGCGATCACCCCACCGGAACGAGCCGGCACCGTCGAGTCCGCCGCGGCCGAAGCCGGGTCCGGCGCGTCCGCTCTCCCCTCGATGTGCGACCGCACCTGCTCGACCGTCTCGCGGAACACGCCGCTCTCGGGGACGAGCACGCCCCGATACTCCTCGTACGCGGCCAGCGTCAGGGCAAGGATGAGCGGGGCGTCGGCGGGAGTCGCGGCCCGCAGGTTGGGCACGACCTCCTGCCCGGGCTCGCTGTCCACGCACGCGGCGTCCCGGGACACGACCTGGAATGTGCCCCCCTCGTGGGTCGCCATGCCACCCTCCACCGCCACCGTCCTGACCGGTGCCAATGCTATCCGGACTGCGCCGTCATGACCCCATGGCACCGGCTGCCCGAGGTGCCAGGACAGCATGCCGGAGGCGCGCCGGTGGGGAGCCTGGCCGATCGGCGAGGAAGCGTCCGGATCCCACATGTTGCGGTCTGTGGCGGGCCGGCACCACTATATCTTGTGGTTGCAGGCTTGACAGGGCCAGCCGGCGAGGTAGATTCGCCCCTGCGGTCGGCCGCCGGAGTGGCGCCCGGGACCGTCCGCGACAGCGTCCGAACCCAGGCATGGAGGGAGACCACCGATGGCCCGCGCGACCGGATCCGCCAGCTCGAACACCGTGGAGCATACCCGCGCCGAAGGCGCCAGGGGCATCCGCTTCGAGCGCCGCTGGACACGGCCCGGCGTCCACCCGTACGACGAGGTGGCGTGGGCGATCCGGACCGCGAGCATCGGCAACGAGAACGGCAGGGTCGTCTTCGAGCAGGCCGACGTCGAGGTCCCGGAGAGCTGGAGCCAGCTGGCGGCCAACGTCGTCGTCAGCAAGTACTTCCGCGGGCACCTGGGCACGCCCGAGCGCGAGCACAGCGTCCGCCAGCTGATCGGTCGCGTCGTCGACACGATCTGCGGATGGGCAGTCGCGGGCCACTACTTCGCGACCGATGAGGACCTCGAGGCGTTCCGCGCCGAGCTGACACACCTGATCCTCCACCAGAAGATGTCGTTCAACTCGCCGGTCTGGTTCAACGTAGGGGTCGAGGAGCACCCCCAGTGCTCGGCCTGCTTCATCAACTCGGTGCAGGACTCCATGACGTCGATCATGGATCTCGCCAAGACCGAGGCGATGCTCTTCAAGTACGGCTCGGGCGCCGGGTCCAACCTTTCGCCGATTCGCTCGGCCCGGGAGAAGATGGCGGGCGGCGGTATCGCGTCGGGCCCGGTCAGCTTCATGAAGGGCTATGACGCGTTCGCGGGCGTCATCAAGTCGGGCGGCAAGACGCGGCGCGCGGCCAAGATGGTGATCCTGGACGCCGATCACCCCGACATCCTCGAGTTCATCAACTGCAAGATGCTCGAGGAGAAGAAGGCCTGGGCGCTGATCGAGGCCGGCTACGACCCCTCGTTCACCGGCGAGGCGTACGGCTCGGTCTTCTTCCAGAACGCAAACCATTCCGTGCGCGTCACAGACGAGTTCATGCGTGCGGTCGAGCAGGACGGCGAGTGGACTACGCATTTCGTGACCACCGGCGAGCCGGCCGACACGTACCGAGCACGCGACATTCTGCATCAGATCGCGGACGCGGCCTGGGTCTGCGGAGATCCCGGCATGCAGTACGACACCACCATCAACGACTGGAATCCCGTCTCGAA
This sequence comes from Chloroflexota bacterium, assembly GCA_021786265.1. The sequence goes on along the minus strand of JAJYNP010000237.1, from coordinate 72 downwards.
TTCGGCGCGTCAGGTCGCGACGAATCCGTGCGTCACCGGCGATACGCTCGTCGCGACGGACGAGGGCTGGCA
>JAJYNP010000238.1 GCA_021786265.1 Chloroflexota bacterium | reverse complement strand
CGCGCCGGTCCCGGCCGGGATCAGCTTGCCGATGATGACGTTCTCCTTGAGCCCCAGGAGCCGGTCCTTGGCGCCGTTGATGGCGGCCTCGGTGAGCACCCGCGTGGTCTCCTGGAAGGACGCCGCCGCGAGGAACGAGCTCGTATTCAGGGACGCCTTGGTGACGCCGAGCAGCACGGTCTCTGCCGTGGACGGCTCGCCGCCCTCGGCGAGGACCTGGTTGTTCAGGTCCTCGAACTCGAAGCGGTCGATCAGCTCGAACGGGAGCTGCTCGCTGTCGCCCGGCTGATCGATGCGAACCTTGCGGAGCATCTGCCGGACGATGATCTCGATGTGCTTGTCGTTGATCGTGACGCCCTGGCTCCGGTAGACCTTCTGGACTTCCTTGACCAGGTAGCGCTGCACGGCCTCGCGACCCCGGGTCTCCAGGTACTCCTGGGGATTGATGGGGCCGTCGGTGATCGGGTCGCCGGCGCGGATCTCCTGCCCGTTCTCGACCAGGAGTTTCGCGCTGTGCGGGATCATGTACTCCCGCTCCACGACGTCCTCGGACCGCACCAGCAGCTGGCCGTCGCGGTGGACCACGAACCCCCGGAGCGGGCTCGACAGCTCGTCGACCTGCCCATCCGTGCGCTCGCCCCGGGCCAGCGCCTGGCCGGCCTCGACGGCGTCGCCGTCGGCTACCAGCAGTTCCTGCCCGCGGCCCAGCTTGAGCGGCGTGTCGAAGCTCTCGCGGCTCGTGACCTTGACCTTCCGGCCGCCGTTCTCGAGCGTGAGCACCTCGACGATCCCGTCGATGTGGCTGATCTCGGCCTTGCCCTTGGGTACCCGGGCCTCGAACAGCTCCTCGACACGTGGCAGACCCGCCGTGATGTCAGCCTGTGCCACGCCGCCGGTGTGGAAGGTCCGCATCGTGAGCTGAGTGCCGGGCTCGCCGATCGACTGTGCCGCGATGATCCCGACCGCCTCCCCGACGCCGACCAGCCGGCTGGTGGCGAGGTTGCGGCCGTAGCAGGCGCGGCAGACGCCGTAGCGTGACTGGCAGGTCAGCGCCGAGCGCACCTCCACCGCCTCGATACCGGCGTCCTGGATGTGGTGCGCGATCTCCTCGGTGATCTCCTCGTTCCGCTCGACGAGCGTGATGGCCTCGGGCCCGCGCTCGTCGAGTACGGCGGCGGCCGCCAGGCGGCCCACCAGGCGGCGCGCGAAGGCGTTGGGCTCGTCACCCACGATCTCGCGCGTCTCCTCGCGGCTGATCCAGGTGCCCTCCGTGGTGCCGCAGTCGTCATCCCGGGTGATCACGTCCTGGGCCACGTCCACGAGCCGCCGGGTCAGGTACCCCGAGTCGGCGGTGCGCAGGGCGGTGTCCGCGAGGCCCTTCCGGGCGCCGTGGGTGGAGATGAAGTACTCGAGGACGGTCATACCCTCGCGGAAGTTGCTCCGCACGGGCACGTCGATGATCCGTCCCGACGGGTCGGCCATCAGGCCGCGCATCCCGCCGAGCTGGCTGATCTGGCCCTTGTTTCCGCGGGCGCCCGAGATCGACATCATCTTGACCGCGCCGAACGGGTCCAGGCCGTCCATCATCGCGGTCGAGATCGTCTGGGTCGTGTCCTGCCAGACGGCCACGACCTGGTTGTAGCGCTCCTCATCGGTGATCAGGCCGCGCTGGAAGTCTCGGTCGATCTTGGCGACCCTGGTGTCGGCGTCCGTAAGCAGCCGGGTCTTGTCGGCGGGCACCACGATGTCGCTGACCGCGATGGTCATGCCGCCCCGTGTCGCCAGCTCGAACCCGATCGCCTTGATGCCGTCGACCAGGTGGGCCGTCTCGGCGGGGCCGAGGACCTGGTAGCAGCGCGCCACGAGTTCGCGCAGCTCCTGCCGGTTCATGGGCCGGTTGAGGAAGCGCAGCCGGTCGGGCAGGATCTGGTTGAAGATGATCCGCCCGATCGTGGTGCGGATCCGCTCGTCGACAAGCTCTCCGGCCGCCTCACTCCACGTCCGTACCGTGGCCTCCACGACATCGTGGAGGGCCGGCGCGTGGTCGAGCGCCGGAAGCGGCTCGCCGCCCGGTCCGAAGCCGCGGAACGGCCGGTACTCCGGGTGGATGCGCCCGAACTCGTATGCCTGCACGGGCTCCGCCTCCGTCGCGAAGCGGTAGGCCGGCTCGACCGACGCGAGGTCGGCACGATCGGCGATCGTCAGGTGGAAGCACCCAAGGACCATGTCCTGGGTGGGCGCGACGATGGGGCTGCCGTCCGAGGGCGACAGGAGGTTGGCGGTGGAGAGCATCATCCGCCGCGCCTCGTCCTGGGCCGCCGCGCTGAGTGGCACGTGCACGGCCATCTGGTCGCCGTCGAAGTCGGCATTGAACGCCGTGCAGACGAGCGGGTGGATCTGGATCGCCGAGCCCTCGACCAGCACCGGCATGAAGGCCTGGATGCCCAGCCGGTGGAGCGTCGGGGCGCGGTTCAGCAGGACCGGGTGGTCTTTGATGACGTCCTCCAGGACCTCCCAGACCTCGGGCCGCACGCGCTCGACGATGCGCTTGGCGCTCTTGATGTTGTGGGCGAACCCCTTCTCGACCAGCTGGCGCATCACGAACGGCTTGAACAGCTCGAGCGCCATCTTCTTGGGGAGGCCGCACTGGTGGAGGTGCAGGTCCGGGCCGACCACGATCACGGACCGGCCGGAGTAGTCCACGCGCTTGCCGAGCAGGTTCTGGCGGAACCGCCCCTGCTTGCCCTTGAGCATGTCCGACAGGCTCTTCAGGCGGTGGTTGCCGGTCCCGGCGATCGCCCGACCCCGGCGCCCGTTGTCGATGAGGGCGTCGCAGGCCTCCTGGAGCATCCGCTTCTCGTTGCGAATGATGATCTCGGGCGCCCCGAGCTCCAGCAGCCGCTTGAGACGGTTGTTCCGGTTGATCACGCGGCGGTACAGGTCGTTCAGGTCGGAGGTCGCGAAGCGGCCACCGTCGAGCTGCACCATGGGCCGGAGGTCCGGCGGGATCACGGGCAGCACCGAGAGGATCATCCACTCGGGCCGGGTGCCGCTCCGGCGGAACGCCTCGATCAGGCGCAGCCGCTTGATCGCCTTCTTGCGGCGCTGGCCGGACGTGGTCCGGACCTCGCTGTGGAGCCGGCGCGACAGCTCGTCCAGGTCCATGCGCTGGATGATGTCGCGGACCGCCTCGGCACCCATCCCGGCGGAGAAGATGCGGGGCCCGCCCCGGAGGCCGGTCCCGTACTTGCGATCCAGGTCGCGGAAGTTCACGCCGTCGAGTGAGGTCTCGGGCAGGAGCTGCATGGCCTGCAGCCGCTCGATCTCGTCGCGGGCCCGGCGGATCTCCTCCTTGAGCCCCTCGGCCTCGGTGCGCAGTCGCTCGCGCTCCGCCTCCAGGCGGGCATCGACCTCGAGCCGCGCGTCCTCGATGCGCTGCCGGGTCGCCGCCTCCTCGCCGGCCTCGCGGGCCTGCAGCTCGGCGTTGACGCGCTCGATCTCGTCCGAGGCGAGCTTCTTGAGGCGCGCCTGCGCCTCCTTGCCGCCGCTGGCGCCCTCGGGCACCACGATCTCGCCGGTCGGCGCGAAGACGACGGGCTGGGCGGCCGTGCCGGAGCCGATGGCCTTGATCGCGGCCTCGGCCTCCTGGCTCGCCACCACCAGGTCCTGCGTGCGCTGGGTCCGCTCCTGCTCCAGGTGCGAGCGCGTCTCCGCGAGCGCGGCGTTGAGCTCGTCGGTGCTTCGGTTCAGGTCGGCGCGCAGCTGGTCCTCGAGGTCGTTGAGGGCCTTGCCGCCCTTGCCGCCGCGCCCCTCGGCCTCTTCCTCGAGCTGGCGCAGCGCGCGCTGCCGGGCGTCCTCGTCGACCCATGTGACGATGTACAGGGCGAAGTAGAGGATCCGCTCCAGGTTGCGTGGGCTGATATCGAGGAGGATCCCGAGCCGGCTGGGCGTGCCCTTGAAGTACCAGATGTGGCTGACCGGGCTGGCCAGCTGGATGTGCCCCATCCGCTCGCGGCGCACCTTGGCGCGGGTCACCTCGACGCCGCACTTGTCGCAGATGATCCCCTTGTAGCGGATCCGCTTGTACTTGCCGCAGTAGCACTCCCAGTCCTTGGTGGGACCGAAGATGCGCTCGTCGAAGAGGCCGTCCTTCTCCGGCTTCAGGGTGCGGTAGTTGATCGTCTCCGGCTTGGTGACCTCGCCCTTCGACCAGTCACGAATCTGGTCAGGCGACGCGAGCGAGATGCGGATCGCATTGAAGTTGTTGACCTCGAGCATCGTTCTCCTCCGCGCCTCAGGGGCCCCTCCGAGACGCGATCCGGGACCGTCGGCGAGCGGCGCCGCCCCCGGCCGAAAGGCCGGCGCCGCATGATGTACGGGCGATCAGTCCTCGAACCCGGCGAGGTTGATCCCGCCGAGATCGGGCAGTGGGTACCCTGAGACGTCCTCGGCGAAGTGGATCTCCTCCTCGTTCTCGTTGAGGATCTCCACGTTCAGGCCGAGACTCTGGAGTTCCTTGATGAGCACCTTGAACGACTCCGGGACGCCCGGCGCCTGGATGTCCTCGCCCTTGACGATCGCCTCGTAGGTCTGCACGCGACCCATGACGTCGTCCGACTTGACCGTCAGCAGCTCCTGCAGGATGTTGGCGGCGCCGTAGGCCTCGAGCGCCCAGACCTCCATCTCGCCGAAGCGCTGGCCGCCGAACTGTGCCTTCCCGCCCAGCGGCTGCTGGGTGATCAGCGAGTACGGACCGGTCGAGCGGGCGTGGATCTTGTCCTCCACCAGGTGGTGGAGCTTCAGCATGTAGATGTAACCGACGGTGATCTCGCGGTCGAACGGCTCGCCCGTGCGCCCGTCGTGGAGGACCGTCTTGCCGTCCAGGGGCAGCCCGGCGGTCTCGAGCTCCTCGCGGATCTGGGACTCCGACGCGCCGTCGAAGACGGCCGTCGCAGCCTTCTGGCCCTGCTCGTGGAGCGCCCACCCGAGGTGGGTCTCCAGGATCTGGCCGATGTTCATCCGGCTCGGCACGCCCAGTGGGTTCAGGATGATGTCCACGGGGGTGCCGTCGGGCAGGAAGGGCATGTCCTCCTGGGGCAGGATCTTGGCGATCACGCCCTTGTTGCCGTGCCGCCCGGCCATCTTGTCGCCGACGCTCACCTTGCGCTTCTGGGCGACGCTCACCCGGATGAGGCGGTTCACGCCGGGCAGCAGTTCGTCGCCGTTGTCGCGGCTGAACTCCCTCACGTCCACGACCTTGCCCCGCTCGCCGTGCGGCAGTCGGAGGCTCGAGTCCTTCACCTCGCGCGCCTTCTCGCCGAAGATCGCCCGCAGCAGGCGCTCCTCCGCGGTCAGCTCGGTCTCCCCCTTCGGGGTGATCTTGCCAACCAGGATGTCCCCCGGCTGCGTCTCGGCGCCGATGTAGACGATGCCGTCCTCGTCGAGGTCCTTCAGCGACTCCTCGCCGACGTTCGGGATGTCGCGTGTGATCTCCTCGGGGCCGAGCTTGGTGTCGCGGGCTTCGACCTCGTGCTTCTCGATGTGGATGCTGGTGAAGAGGTCCTCGCGCACCAGCCGGTCGCTGATGACGATGGCGTCCTCGTAGTTGCCGCCCTCCCAGCTCATGAACGCGGCCAGGATGTTGCGGCCCAGCGCCAGCTCACCGCGATCGGTGGAGCTGCTGTCGGCCAGGATCTGTCCCGCCTCGACCCGCATCCCGACGTCCACGATGGGCCGCTGGTTGATGCAGGTGCCCTGGTTGGACCGCACGAACTTGTCGATGCGGTACTCGTCGAGCGACACGCCGTCGCCGTCCGGCTCGACCTTGATGAGGTCGGCGGTGACGCTGAGCACGCTGCCGGCGCGGCGCGCGACCACGACCTGGCCGGAGTCGCGCGCGGCACGCTCCTCCATGCCGGTGCCCACGATCGGCGCCTCCGGCTCCAGGAGCGGCACTGCCTGGCGCTGCATGTTGGAGCCCATCAAGGCGCGGTTGGCGTCGTCGTGCTCCAGGAACGGGATCAGCGCCGTGGCCACGGAGACCACCTGCTTGGGGCTGACGTCCATGTACTGGATCTGTTCAGGCCGCGCCTCCGGGAACTGGTCCCGGTAGCGGCAGGGCACGCGCGCATCGAGGAAGTGGCCCTCCTCGTCCAGGCGCGCGTTGGCCTGGGCGACGTGGTACTCCTCCTCCTCGTCGGCCGGGAGATAGACGATCTCATCGGTTACGAACGGCCGGATCGGGAAGGCGTGCGCCTTCTGGCGCTTGAGCTCGGCCACGGCCGCGGGCGTGAAGGGCTGGCCGGCCTTCAGGATCACCTCGCCGCCCTTACCGACCACGTCGGCGCCTGCCTCGTATCGCTCGAGTCCCGGGTCGTCCCAGGCGATCGAGCCCTTGACCCGCCGATACGGCGTCTCGATGAAGCCGTACTGGTTGATGCGCCCGTACGTGGCGAGGGACCCGATCAGCCCGATGTTCGGACCCTCGGGCGTCTCGATCGGGCAGATCCGACCGTAGTGGCTGTGGTGGACGTCGCGGACGTCGAAGCCGGCGCGTTCGCGCGAGAGACCGCCGGGACCGAGCGCGGACAGACGGCGCTTGCTCGTCAGTTCGGCCAGTGGGTTGGTCTGGTCCATGAACTGCGAGAGCTGGCTGCCGCCGAAGAACTCCTTCATGGCCGCCACAACCGGCCGGATGTTGATCAGTGCGTTCGGGGTCGCCTTCTCGATCTCCTGGATCGTCATGCGTTCCTTCACCACCCGCTCCATGCGCAGGAGGCCGATGCGGAACGCGTTCTGGATCAGCTCGCCGTTGGCGCGGATGCGGCGGTTGCCCAGGTGGTCGATGTCGTCCGGCCCGCCGAGCCCGTTGTTGAGCTCGATCAGCCGACCCACGATCGCCGCGATGTCCTCGCGGGTGATCGTGCGGGTCTCGCGCAGCTCCAGGCCCATCCGGTCGGCCACGTCGCGGAGCTTCTTGTTGAACTTGTAGCGGCCGACACGCCCGAGGTCGTACCGGCGGAAGTTGAAGAAGAGGCTGTCGACCAGCTTCTCGGCGTTGTCGCCGGTGGGCGGGTCGCCGGGGCGCAGCTTCTTGTAGACCTCGATCAGCGCCTCCAACCGGGTGGAGGTGTTGTCCTTCTCGAGCGTCGAGGCGATGTACTGGGCCTCGCCGTCGACCGTCCTGAACAGGTCGACGATCCGCTCGTTCGCTTCCCAGTCGTTCCGCCGGTCGAGGTCCGGATCGCGGCCCACCGCCCGCAGCAGCTTCGTCGCCTCGAGCTTGCGCTTCCGATCGACCTTCACGTAGAGCTGCTGGCGCGGCCCGGTCTCGAACTCGAGCCAGGCGCCGCGGTTGGGGATGACCTTGGCAGCGTACAGGTCGCGGCCGGTGGTGGGGTCCTCGGTCCTGGTGTAGTAGACGCCCGGCGAGCGGACCAGCTGGCTGACCACGACCCGCTCGGCCCCGTTGATGATGAACGTTCCCTGGTCCGTCATGAACGGGAAATCGCCGAAGTAGACCTGCTGACGCAGCGTCTCCCCGGCACGCTCGGGATCCTTCAGGACCAGCTCCACGTCCACGTATAGAGGCTTGGAGAAGGTGCGGTCCTGCTGGCGGCACTCGAGCTCGCTGTACTTGGGCTCGCCGAAGCGGTAGTCCAGGAAATGGAGTTCCATCACCTTGCCGGTGAAGTCCTGGATCGGGCTGATCTCGTCGAAGAGCTCGCGGAGCCCCTGGTCCACGAACCAGCGATACGAATCGAGCTGCAGCTCGATCAGGTTCGGGATTGGAAGGACCTCGGGAATGCGGGCGTAACGCTTTCGGGCGGGGGCGTACGGCGCGCGCCGAGAGGACTCAGCGACAGACAGCATGAATCGCTCCTTGACGGAGGAGGAGGGAGGAAAAGGGGGCCGCGCTCACAGACCAGTCAGTGTACCACGCCAGACAGTCCTGTCAAAGCCCGTTGCGAAGCGAAGACCCGCCGGCAGGCCAAAGGAGCGGGGCCCGGGTGGGCGCCCGCTCCCTGCCGGGATCCGCGGCAGGGTCGCCGCGGGTCCGCGGGACTACTTGATGTCGACGGTCGCGCCCTGCTCGGACAGCGCGGCCTTGATCTTCTCCGCCTCCTCCTTCGAGACGGCCTCCTTGACCGGCTTCGGGGCGCCGTCGACCAGATCCTTGGCCTCCTTGAGGCCGAGACCGGTCAGCTCCCGCACGACCTTGATCACCGGGATCTTGTTGGGCCCGACGGCGCTCAGGATCGCGGTGAACTCGGTCTGCTCCTCCTCCGGAGCGGCCTGGGCGGCAGCGGCAGCGGCAGGGGCGGCCGCGACCGCCACCGGGGCGGCGGCGGTGACGCCGTAGCGCTCCTCGAACTTCTTGATGAACTCGGACAGCTCGAGGACGGTCATGCCGTCGATCGCCTCGAGGATCTGCTCCTGGGTCAGTGCCATTGGTGCGTGCTCTCCGTTCGTGTCCTGGTGGAACTGGGTCTCGTCATGTCGTGGCGTGGCCGGCGGATCCGGCAGCCACCGCTGTCCGGCCATCCTGGCCGGGCCGGACCGGCGCTAGGCGCCGCCCTGGCCGCCGGAGCGCTGCTCCTGCAGCTGCGCAAGCGCGTAGCCGAGGTTCCGCAGCGGAGCCGCCAGGAGGCCCGCCATCGTCGTCAGCGGCGAGCTGACGGCGCCGGCCAGCTGGCCCAGCAGCTGCTCCCGGCCGGGGAGCGTGGCCAGGCGGGTCACGTCATCGGCCTGGATGCGCCGCTGCCGCAGCACCGCGCCGCGCACCTTGAGGTTGCGGTACGGGCGGATCGCGTCGAGCAGGGCGCGGGCCACCACGGCCTCGTCTCCCGCGCCGAGCGCGATCGCCGTCGGTCCGTCGAGGAGCGGCCCGAGCTCGGACCTCCCCGCCTGGTCCGCGGCGATCTTCGCCAGCCGGTTCTTGACGACGCGGTAGGTGACGCCCTGGGGTCGCAGCGAGCGACGGATGGCGGCCAGGTCGGCGACGCTGAGGCCACGGTAGTCGGTGACGATCGACGCGGACGCGGCCGAGAACTCCTCGGTCAGCGCCGCCACGGTCGCCCGCTTGGCCTCGGTGGGCATGGGCCCTCCTTTCCTGTCGGACGCCTGGCACCCAGGCGCCCCTGCGTCGTTCCGCGAGGGGCGCACGCGCCCGGGCAGAGGACCCGAACGATGAGCTCGCCTCGGCGTGCCCGCGGGCCCCCGGGCGAATTGCCCGGACGGCCCCGCGATTTCGGCCGCCCCTCTCGGGGTGGACGCACGCTGTCTGCGGCGGAACGGTCTTCAGTTGATCGCGGCGCCCGGCAGGGCCGGCGTCGCTCGTCTGGTGGGCGGCGCCGCGCGCCGCGGGTGGACGTTACGCCTGCGCGGCTGCCGCGAGCAGCGCCGGCACGTCGACGCGAATGCCGGGGCCCATGGTGGATGCCACGGTCAACCCGCGGAAGTACTGCCCCTTGGCGGCGGCGGGCTTCGCGCGGTTCACGGCGTCGACCAGCGTGGCGAGGTTCTCGACCAGCTGCTCGTCCGCGAAGGACGTCTTGCCGAACCGTGCGTGGATGATGCCACCCTTGTCGACCTTGAACTCCACGCGTCCCGCCTTGACCTCGCGGATGGCGCGCGTCAGGTCGAACGTGATGGTGCCGGACTTGGGGTTCGGCATCAGGCCGCGCCGGCCCAGGATCTTCCCCAGCCGGCCCACCATGCCCATCATGTCGGGCGTCGCCAGCGCCACGTCGAACTCGAGCCAGCCGGACTCGATCTTCTTGACCAGGTCCTCGCCGCCCACGATGTCCGCGCCGGCGTCGGTCGCCTCGCGCGCCTTCTCGCCCTGGGCGAAGACGAGCACGCGGACGTGGCGCCCGGTCCCGTGGGGCAGGACGACCGTCCCGCGCACCATCTGGTCGGCGTGGCGCGGATCGACGCCCAGCCGGATGTGTACCTCGGTGGTCGCGTCGAAGGCTACTGCGGAGGTCTGCTTGAGCAGTGCCGCGGCCTCCGCGGGCGGGTAGAGCCGCTCGCGCTCGACGAGCTTGACCGCCTCCAGGTACTTCTTGCCGTGATGCGCCATGTGGCTCCCTTCTCGGCCGCCAGGGCGGCCTCCCCTCTCGACGCGGGGTGCACGGGCCGGATGGTGGACAACGCAGGAACCCCGGCCGGGGTTCCCGCGGATGCCGGCGCAGGCCGCCTCGCTAGCCGACCACCTCGATGCCCATCGAGCGCGCCGTACCCTCGATCATCCGCGCCGCGGCATCGAGGTCAGTCGCGTTCAGATCGACGAGCTTGGTCTGCGCGATCTCGCGGACCTGAGCCCGGGTCACGGTCCCGGCCGGGCTGCGGCCGGGGGTGGCGGACCCCAGTTCGACCCCGGCCGCCTTGCGGAGCAGGTCCGCGGCCGGTGGGGTCTTCAGGATGAAGGTGAACGACCGGTCCTCGTAGACCGTGATCTGGGCGGGGATGACCTGCCCGACCTGCCCGGCCGTCTTCTCGTTGTAGGACTTGCAGAACTCGACCACGTTGATGTGCGGGCCGAGCGCGGTCCCGACCGGCGGCGCTGGCGTCGCCTTGCCGGCGGGCAGCTGCAGGGTCAGCACCACTCGGATCTTCTTGGCCACGAACTCGCTGCCTCTCGGTTAGAGCTTCTCGACCTGGAGGAAGTCGAGCTCGACGGGCGTCTCGCGGCCGAAGATGCTGACGAGCACCTTGACCTTGTTCCGCTCGGGATTGACCTCGTCCACGGTGCCGATGAACTCGGCGAAGGGCCCGTCCGTGACGCGGACGCTCTGGCCCTTGGTGAACGCGACGCGGTACTTGGGCGCCTCCACGCCCATCTGCCGCAGGATCTGCTTGACCTCGTGCTCCGCGAGCGGGACGGGCTCGCTGCGCGTCCCCGGGATGTTGCCGCCACCCACGAAGCTCGTCACTCCGGGGGTGTTGCGCACCACGAACCACGATTCCGGGTCGAGGATCATCTCGACCAGCACGTAGCCCGGGTACACCTTCTTCTGGACGGTGTGTCGCTGCCCCTGGCGGATCTCGATCTCGTCCTCCATCGGGACCAGGACCTGGAAGATGCGATCCTCCATGCCCATCGACTCGATGCGGTGCTCGAGGTTGGCCTTCACCTTGTTCTCGTAGCCCGAGTACGTGTGGATCACGTACCAGTGCTTCTCGGGCCGGACCGCGGCGACGTCGGGGGCGGACATGGTCACGCGGTCAGGATCTGGACGACCTGGGTGAACAGGACGTCGAACACGGTGATGTACAGGCCGATGGCCGCGCTGATCACGAGCACCAGCACGGTCAGGTTGCGCGTCTGCTCCCGGGTCGGCCAGGTGACCTTCTTCAGTTCGGACCACGCCTCGTTGAT
>JAJYNP010000123.1 GCA_021786265.1 Chloroflexota bacterium | reverse complement strand
CGGGGCACATCGACCCTCAATGAAAGCAGCGTCGTGAAGGCGCTGCAACCCGAGCGGCAGCGCCTCGTGTATCGTGAACTTGCACCCTCAATGAAAGCAGCGTCGTGAAGGCGCTGCAACAAGTCGCCGAAGCCGCATGGCATGCCGCCCGTAAAGCCCCTCAATGAAAGCAGCGTCGTGAAGGCGCTGCAACCTCACCCACCCCTGGACGCACGAGTGCCAGGTGCCGACCCTCAATGAAAGCAGCGTCGTGAAGGCGCTGCAACTAGCCGTTGTCGTGGGCATCGCAGTAGCGGTAGACCCCTCAATGAAAGCAGCGTCGTGAAGGCGCTGCAACGTGGTTCACTAGTGCCTCGCTTCCGGCGCCATTCTCCCTCAATGAAAGCAGCGTCGTGAAGGCGCTGCAACTCGTAGGCAACCCAGACGGCTTCCCAGACGGCATCCCCTCAATGAAAGCAGCGTCGTGAAGGCGCTGCAACTGCACGATGTTTCAGGCGAAATCGTCAACCTGCCCGGCCCTCAATGAAAGCAGCGTCGTGAAGGCGCTGCAACCGGTTACGGACCGGTCGGCGGGGCCGCGTAGGCCACGGTCGGGGCCGCTCGAGTCATATGATGGCACGACTGCGCGCAGTTGGCAGCCGCTTCCACGCGCCGCTCGCCCGCTTTGAGGTCGATTGCGACGTTGCGACTGGCGAGGGCGGCCTTCGAGGGCCGCCACATGGCCAGTCTGTACGCGAGCGGTCCTCGCATGGGAGCGCGATCGCGGAGCGATCGCGCCTCTGAGGCACAGCCACGCGGTCTCGCCCGTGCCGCTAGATGATGATCGAGTCGCGCCCCAAGAGGTCGGGCTGGACGCCCAGGAACTCCATGCGCCGTCCGACGGCCTGTGGCAGTGGCCCAAGCTCGCAGATGAGGAGGGAGTCGGCCTGAGCCACGAGCAGCTGCGCAAGGGTCCGCCGCAGCCGGACAATACGGGCTGGCTTGACGTCCACGATGAACACGCTGAACTGGATGCGCGTGCCGTACGCCTGCAGACGCTGCGCGATTCTCGCCCGGCGCCGATCGTCGCCGATGTCGTAGGCGATGAGGTATCGGTAGGGGCCCTCCCTGCTCACCGGATGCGGATCCCGCGGTATCGCGGCTGCGAACCGTCGATGACGCCGAGCACCATCCTTGCCTGGACCTCCATGGCGCGCCGCCAAGAGACATCGTAGCCAAACAGCGGATGCCTGAACTTGGTCTGGACGCGACGCTCATAGGCAGCAATCAACGCGCGGCGCCCTCGGTCACGGAGCCGAGTGGCGCCAAGCACGTCCGTGAAGTCGTCGAGTGTCAGTTCGCCGTTGTTGAACGCGCCCACGACCGTCGAATCAGCAACCGGCGCACGAAACTCCTCACACAAATCTAGTGCGAGCGCAGGCTTGTTGCGGTTGCTGCTGTGCAAGAACCCTGCGTGGGGATCGAGTCCGCACGCCACGATGGCTCGAATGGCATCCGCCACCAGCATGGCGTACGCGTAGTTGAGGCTCGCGTTGACGGGATCATGTGCCGGGCGTCCTGAGCGACCGGAAAAGCGCGCGCGAGGGGTGCCGCTCAAATCCGCGTGGAACAGCGTGCCGAATGCTTCAAAATAGTTGGCCGCGGCCTCGCCCTCGATGCCCAATAGCTCGCCCAATGAAGCCGACTGCTCCGCGCGCTCTTGCAGCGCCCTGAGCCTGACCACCGTCGGGGGACTCGCACCGTTGCGACGCAGGAACGTCGCTTGGTTGGCGATCTTGACCTCGACGAACTCGCGCGCGAGGTCAAGACGTCCCTGGGCTGCAAGCGCGAGTTGGCGAACGCGGGCGAGCCCGTTCGGGGCAGCGACGCTCATGGTCCAGCCCACGACACGACCGGTGCCCGTGCACCATACGATGGTCTGAGATCGCCAGAGGATCTCCCGGATGAGGGCACCCGAGAGATCCACGTTGCCGTGCACGACGAGGCCGGCAATACGCTCGATCGGAATTGCCGCTAGTTCTTCGCCCGCGTGCGAGACGTGGAGTTGGCCACCCCGAATGGACGCGCGCGAGCCGGACGTCGCGAGATGGACCACGCTCGTGTCAGGGTCGCCCACCACGATCCGGTGGCGCACCGGCCGTTCGCCTCGTTCCTCGGGAAGACAGACCGCGGCGTGGGAGCAGCTGCCACAGCGTGGATCATCGATGAGCGGCAGCGGCGCGGTCGCGCGCATCACCGTGCGCCGCGTGGCTTCGACCTCCAGGCGCGCGTGTTCGAACTCCGACGCCGCCAGAGCGACGGGGACCCTGACGCGGTGGCTCGTGAAGTAGATCGCCTGGCCGCGCACGACGTACCCCATCGCGCGTAAGCACGCGACCTGGAGCGTCAGCTGGACCCGCATCGGCTCCGTCACCTCTGGCCGCCGTCGGATCGGGGTGGCTTTGTGCTCGACGACTGTCAACGAACCGTCGGCATCGCGCTCGAGCGTGTCACAGCGCCCGGCCACGCCCCATCCGACGTGGGCTACCTCAACGAGATGGAGACGCTCAGGCCGACTGGCCGCCGGGTCGTCGGCTGGCGCGTGTTCAGCGGTCCCAACCGCCACTTGGTAGGTGTCGGTGCTCTCACCGGCGGCCTCGAGCCAGGCGCGACGAGGGCAAAAGGCGTGCTGCGCGACGAGACTGATGGGGAGCGGGTCTTCCTCTGAGCGGCCCAGGGTCATGTCAGACGTCGAGGGGCACGACCGTCCCGTCGCGCGCTTGGTATTCGGGCGCGTTCTTGTTGGCCGACACGCTGATCGGGAAGACCACGATCGCGCTCACGCCGCGGTTGCGCAGCCACGCACGAGCTGCGTCCACTTCCAGTGGGTCCACCCTACGGGTATCGCTGCCCACCGCCGCGCGCGCGACGCGCTCGAGCGGTCGGCTCACGAGCACCGACCGGAGGCGCGGCAAACCCATCGGCTGCTCCGCCATGGGCAGGTAGAACCACCCCCCGAACCGGCCGCGTCCGCGCGGCGGGGCCACATGGCCAGCGGTGCGGCTGCGCTCAGCGACGAGGTGCATGATCGGAAACTGGCTGATCGCCCAGAGAGCGCACCAGGCAACCGCGGTGTCGGTCGGACCTGGTGCTGCGAGGCCAGTCGCGGTGCGGCTGTCCGCACGCGGGGGGTCAGTCAAGTCGCAGATGATGGCACCTTCGAGCCCCTGGCGGATCGAGCGTGCCTCCCGCCCGGCCACGTGCCGTGCGATCGGGAAGAGCCGGTGTCGGACGAACTCCTCGCCCGCATTCCGCGCCTTCATCTCCCAACGTGACGCGCCGTCGTCCGGCGTTGCACGCCCTGTCCCATCCACGCGCCAATAGGCCGGCATCCCCAGAGCGCCGATGAACTGCAGGTCCAGGCGAGCCTGCGCTGCCGTGAGGCCGTCGAGGTGCGCCTCGCGAGCGTCGATGAGCCGCTGCCAGCCCCCACGATCCTCTGGGGGCTTGATGCGCGGGCTGAATAACCCGGTCCGTCGGCCAGCGAGGTCGATGTCAGCGGCGAGCCAGCTCGACGCGTCCGCTCGGCGGCGCGCATGATCCCGCACGAGGAGCGCTGCCTGATCGAAGTCGACACCGTCGGTCCAGACGAGCGGTCGCGCATCGAGGGCACCAGACCAGCTGACTCGTACGTCGGAGACGCCCGACGCCTCGAGGATGGCCGCAAAGCCGATCTGCATCAGGTGCGTGAGCGCGCTCTGTCGTTCCCCGCGAAGGTGCAGCTCCGTCATCGGCCCTCTCCTGAAACCTGGCAATCGGCCGCGCGCAGCAATGCCTCGAGGTAGGCGCAGCCCCACACCCCCAGCCGCGCATGCGTGCGCTCGATCAGCGCCTCCCAGGCGTCGTTGTCGTAGAGCGCCACGGCCGCCCCGAGCGCTGGGTCGTCCGCGGGCACCAATTCGCTGCCGACGTGCGGGAAGCCCGAGCGGCCGTACCCGTGGCTGGTCCCCACGAGGCGTACTGCGAGCTCGCGCTCCGCGAGCCTGGCCAGCTCGCGGTCCCGCCACGCATCGGCCGCGGACAACTGTTCATGGCGCCAGCCGGAGGGCAATCCCGAGCGCGACCAGGCGGCACGCGCTTCGGGCGCGGAACGGAGCCCGCTCTTGGCCAGCAACGGAACGGCCGCGTCGGCCTCCGCATGCCCATCGCGCAGGCGGGCCTGAAACCGGGCGTCGCGTTTGCCCGCGTCGTGCCAGGCGCCAGCGCTGGCGAGTGCCGCCAATAGGTCCGCGTCGAGGCCGACGCCGATGCCGAAGTCGCGCGCACGCTCTGCTACCGCGGCTGCATGCTCGTCAAGCGCGACCGCGCGACGCGCGCTGGACCACTCTTGGCGGAGCGCCTCGGGAATGGCCCGCCGCGGGATTGCCGCAATCACCAACCAGTCGGGCGCACCGTCCGCGCCACGCGGACCGAGCGTGACATCTGCCCTGCCGACCGGGCCGTCGAGCAGCGTCGCGGCGTCCTTGAGGCGTTCGATGGGCACGCCCGGCGCCGACGTCGCAACGGCACGCACCAGGTCGGCCAACGCCTGCCGACGATCACGGCCGTCGCGAGACGTTGCGTCGACGACCGCCCCGGCGGCGCTGAGCCAGACTCGCACCTCCTCCGGCGTGACGCTCGTGAACGCGGGAGCACCGGGCGCAATCCGCAGCACAAAAGGATCGCTCCAGTCACCCGCCGCGGGCTCGAGCACGTCGGATGCGGCGTCGGTGCCGTCGTCAGCGACGACCCCGGAGCGAAACCACCGCAGGCGCGCATCGATGACCAGCACATCGCCGGGGCGGAGCGACGCCGCTTCATCGACATCGAGCCGGCGCACCTCCTCGTTGCGCACGAGATAGCTGATCGGCGTGCCTTCGCTGGTCGCTCTCGCCGCCTCGAGCAGATCCCGGACGAGCGGAAGAGCGGCCGGGAACGCCTCTTTCGCCCGCGGCGGCGTCGCACGCAGCAGGGCGAGGGCGGACGCCTCGTCGGCGGGTAGGCCCTCTCGGACGACCACAGCCACGTCACGATCCTCGGCCAGGTCGTCGGCCAACCACAGGTCCAGGTCGGGCTCCACCACGAGTTCATCTGCGGTGCGCGCCCAGAGCCACGCGTCCCAGAGTTCTGGTCGTTGCAGCAGCCCGCGCGGCGTCGCCTGTGCCGGCGGTGCATCGTGGCGCACGGCCCACGGCGCGAGTCCCTGGGGATCGGCCGCGCGACGCCGCAACCAGGCCTCGCTCGCCTCGAGATCGGCCGCTCGGTAGGGCAGTACGTCGCGTTCGTCGAACGACGCATGGCCCTCGGGCGGGACCACCACGACGACCTCGCCCGATGCGGATCGGCCTAGACGGTTGACACGCCCAGCACGCTGGGTGATCGCCGTGGCCGGTGCCACTTCGCTCACCAACGCGCTGAAGTTGATGTCCACGCCCACTTCGACCGTCTGGGTGGCGACGACGACGTCGAGCGTGGGGTCACCCTGCGGGGTGAAGAGAGCCGGACGCTCGTGGCGCAGCCGGGCGAGGTCAGCCGGCCGCCGGCGCCCAACCAGCACCTCGTGCGAGATCGCCCGACCGGCCGCCTTCCGCTCGGCCAGAAGATCCGCCACATCGAGCGCCAGGGCGACGGTGTTGACAATGCACGCGACGGTTGGGCCGTGTTGCTCACGCATCTGCAAGGTGAGTCCGGCGAGTTGCCCGGCCAGCTTGCGCCGTTCGGCGGCGTTCTTCGCTGGCCACGCGGCCTCAACGAGCCGCAGCGGCTTCGGTCGAGTGAGTCGGCGGGCGAGATCGCGATCGGCTTCCTTGTCCCCGGACAGATCGGCCGGTTCGACGCCGACCACCCTCCGCGCGCCACCAGGTGTGCCAACTCCGGCCCCGGCATCTGGCGTCGCGGTCACTTCCACGACCGAAAGCGGGGCGACCGGCAGGGGACGCACGGCCGTCGCGTCAAGCGCCGCGATGCGCCGCGCGGTGCACAGGAGCTGGCGTGCAAGATGCGCCTCATCGACGACCGCGACGGCGTCGTAGGCGAGCAGCCCCGCCTCGCGCGCCCGTGCAGCTGGCGCGGTCCCATACCCGCGGAAGAGCAGTCGGCTGCCCCACATGTCGGGGGTCGCGCACACGATGAGGCAGGCCAACGGATCATCCCGCCAGATGTTGGAGACCGCGATGCCGCCGCGCAGCTGGGCGACCACAAGGGGCTCAAGGGGGGGCCGATTGGCCCTGCTCGGCCGATCGCCGATCGCGCCGTCCTCCCCAGCGCTCATGCTGCCCAAGCGGAGCCCGCGCAGTGCCTCGGCGACGGCCGCCACGATCCCCGTACCGGGACGCGCCTCGCGGAGCTTCGCCGCCACGACCTGCGTGTGGGCGTATTGGTCATCAACGAGCGCGCGCCGATCCACGAGCAGCGCCAGGCGCCGTGGAAGGCGGCGCTCCGCCCGTAGTTCAGCGGCCGTGGCGGCGACCGCGAAGATGTGCGCCTCGATGACCGCCGTCTTTCCCGCGCTCGTGGGGGCGGCGATCTGATCGGGCCACCGTCGCTCTTCGAGCAGATAGGCCACCAGCCGTCGTTGCCACGCAAACGGCTGGTGGCCCTCGTGCACCGCCGCGAAGAATGCGTCGAAATCGGCCACACCCAGCTCCATCGGTCACTCCTCGGTCACGCCGCTCGGCTGCGGCAGATCGGACGGCACCAAGAGCCCGCCCCCAAGGTGGCGGCTCTGACCGATGGCCAGCACCGTGCGCTCGCCAGCCAGATCGCCCAGGGTCAGCGTGGCCTCGTACGGCTGGATCACCATGCCACTCGGGAGCCGGTGCACAAACCGCTCCAGCCGTTGGGCGTGCAACCGGTGGGCGTGCGCGACGCGAACCCCGTGCGCGCGGGCCCGGGACGCCAGACGGGCGTACCAATCCCGGCCGTGCCCGCGGCCGTCGAGCGCGTCGCGCCAGAGCAGCGCCACGGAGAGCAGCACGGCGTCTTCGAGTGTCCACGAGCGTCCGCGCACTGGGAACGACTCAGGGATGGCCGCGGGCACAGTGACCCAGACGCGGCGGTGGTCGGCTGGCGGCGCGTTCCAGAATGCGGTCGCGGGCAGGGTCTGCATCGCGCGACCGCCGATTGCCACGACGCGGTGTTGGGTGAGGCGCAGCTGGGTGAGTTGGCGGAGTGCTCGGTCGAGCGTCCGGCGCTCCTGTGCATCAGCGTCTGGCGGGACGAGCAGGACGAATGCTGCGGGCTCAGTCAGGGCAAATGCGAGCGGCAGCTCGCGGGTTACGTACTGAATCGCGAGCCGGTTGGGCGGGCGCGGGTCGCCTGCGGCGTAGCGGCCGGTCACGAAGCGCGGGGCGCCATCGCCGATGAGTGCCACGACGGCGCGGTGCAAGGCCACCGCCCAGGCCACGCGCGACGCCGGCGGCACCGTCGCGGCGAGCGGCAGGACGAGTGCCGTTTCCCATGGTGGTGCAACGGCCGCCGCCCGGTCTGGCAGCGCGGTGACCACATAGCGCGCGGTGGCAAGCGCCGCGCGCTCCACTGGCGGCGGCTGCTCCTCTTCGCCGCTCTCCTTGACCGCGTCATCGCCGGCCCGGCGCACTGCGGCAAGCTGCTTGCCGTATGCGGCGACCAGCGCCGCCGTGCGCCCGGGCTGGGCGATAGCAAGATCAGTGCCTATACCCCGAAACAGCGTCGCCTTCGGATCCCGTCGGTGGCTCGGCGTCGCCTCGCCGACGCGCAGCACGACTGGGGATTCGGTCGTGCCCAGAAATGCCACCTCCGGGCAGAGGGCGGCGAGCGCGTCGCGAACCTCATCGGGCGGATTCTGATCCCAGATCCAGGCGAGCCTGCCGTCCAGCGCAACGGCGCCCTCCGCATCGCGCGGGATGCTCCGCACCGTCCATTTCTGCCACAAGCCTAACGAGCGGAAGGTTTCGGCGCGAGGCTCGGTGCGTAGGGATGGCGGCAGCAGCAGCCCATCTGGCGGGTGTGCCTCGAGCCACTCGAGGGCCGCTTGATCCGCCGGGGCAGGGTGGAGCGCTCCGTCTCGCTCCACGGCTCGCACGCCCGATGCCGCGGCGCTCAGGAGCGCGGCGTGTAAACGAGCGGGCGCCGGGACCTCGTCAAGTGCGCCGTCGGGTCGGTGTCCGCGATAGGTGCCGAGCGGAAACTCCGCCACGATCGCGAACGCCATGTCACGCCTCGGGCGCGCTATCGAGCGCGCCCGCCACCACGGCCGGGTTGCCCTCAACCTCGAAGATCTGCCCCTCCCAGCGGATGCCGCCCGCGCGCACGGCCTCGTCTGCGGCCTCGGCCAGGAGCGCATCGGCCATGGCGATGTCGAGCCCCTCAAGGGACTCTCGCTCGCCGGCCCGCCGGTCGAGCGAGAGCTGCGTCGGCCCACTTTCGACCAGGTCGCAGTTGGCGCGCAGGTAGAGCTCGGCGTTGCTGCGCGCCACCGCATCCAGCGCGAGCGTGGCGAGGAGGGCGCGGCAGGCGGCATCGCCGTCGGGGCCGGCCCCAAAGCGAAGCTGGCGGAGCGCCGCGAACGACAGAACGTGCGAACGAATGATCCGCGAGCAGGCGACGCCGGCGAGCTGCTCAAGGCTGGGTGGGATTCCTCCGAGCCCGAGGGCCGCCGCCGAAACCCCACTATCCTTGGCTTTCTTGGCCGCGTTGACGATCTTCTGGTAGGTGTCGGGGCTGAGTTCGTCGCGCTGACCGTCGGCGAGCGCTTCGAGCGTCGGGCCGTCGAGGTTGACCTGCATGGCGACGGGATCCACCCGCGCCCCGCCGCGCAGGGCTGGGTAGCGGGTGTCGGCCTCTTGATCAGCGAGAACCCCAATGATCTCGCCGACCAAGGCGCTGCGCCACCGGCCCTGCCGGCTCCGGCGGCTGGCATCCCAGCCGCCAAAAACCAGGGTGATCGGACTCGTCTCGAGCAGCGCCCGGGCATTGGCGGGCGTGGCGTCGCGCAGGGCGCGATAGGTCGCGGTCTGCGTGACGGGCACGCCACCGACCGTGCCGGCCCGGATGTGGCCGTCGTATGCGCGGTGTGGAAGTGTGAGGTCGGTGAAGGTCTCGGGCACGCCATCCCGCCGGTACGTCACACGCATGTGGGGCAGTCGGCGCAGGACGGGATGTCCATCCTCGAGGGCCTGCACGAGGGCGCTCTCGGCGCGGTTGAGCTGGGACTGCTTCGAGTCGATGATGACGACGACGACCGGCCGGTGATCGACGTACCGGCGCTCGTACGCGTACACGGCGCCTTGTTGCCCCTTGGCGACAAAGCGTGCGGGCGCGACCGCACTGTGCGGGCCGCCGGCTGCGGCGAGCTCCGTCGTGGAGACCAACACGCTCGGGCCACCGGCCACCGTCGCGGATCGGATCAAGTCGTACGTGATCTGCGTCATCACATCTTCACTCCCTCTCCCCAGGGGCCCAGCGCCTGGGCTGCCGGCGTTGCGCGGATGATCGGCGGGAGTTGTGCCACCTTGTGTGGCACAACTGCGCCCTCGCCGCGGCCCCCGACAGGATAAGACTGCCGTTTCCGTGATGGCAGCCCGATTCCGTGGTGGTCTTGGAACGCGCGCGGCACCGCGGCAACGCCAAACATGGACCGGAGCGCCCAGGCGTTGGCGAGCTGGGCGTCGGGGGTACGGGCGCTGTGCCACGGGGCCATGCTTTGGACGCCCCGACCTGGGCTGCGGCCAGCGGGGCGGCAGCCGGCCCTGCCGCCAGGGGTCAAGTGGGCCTGGAAGCGCTTGTAACGTGTCTGTCACCGTTGCGATCGGCGCGGTTGCCATGCGCGACCAAGGCCTCGCCTCATGCTCGCGATCAGCGTCGGTCCGGCGGAGGAGCCGACCCTGACAGTCGCGTCCGCCGACAACGCCTTGGATCTCCTCGGCGAGGATGACCAGGCCCAGCAATGGCTAGCGGTTGGCCTGCTGAGCTTGGCCGGCTTGGCGCTCCCGTCGTCCGGGGATCAGCGATCCGCGTGGCGAGCCGCGGCCGCCACCCCTCCCCCCTCACCCCTCCGCAGCGCACCGGTACGTGCCCAGGATCCGCACCATCGTGGCGTCGGTCCGCAGTTCGGCCGCCGCACGCTCCGCCTGCCTCGCGTCGGCGTCCAAGTCGACCCAGAAGACGTACTCCCAGGCGCGGTCGCGGCTGGGGCGTGACTCGAGCTTGCTCATGTTGAGGCCCGCGCGCGCGAAGACACCAAGACAGCGGTGCAGCGATCCGGGTTCGTTCCGCACCGCCAGCACCATGGTGGTACGCATCGACCCCGCCGGGCGATCCGGGCGCCACGCGAGGGCGGGGGCGACGCCCCGACGTGCGAGCACCAGGAACCGCGTGCGGTTGTCGGGCACCTGCTGGATCCCGTCGGCCAGCACGTCCAGCCCGAACACCGCGGCGCCCCGGGGGGAGAGGACGGCCGCCGCCCCACGTTCGCCGCGGTCGACGATCATCTTCGCCGCCCCGGCCGTGTTGTAGGTGGTCAGCAAGGTCCAGGGGCGCGTGCGCAGGAACGTCTCCGCCTGGCCGAGTGCCTGGATGTGCGAGTAGACCCGCTCGATCTCGGCGATCGACTGGCCCGGCAGCGCAGCCAGGCAGAGGCGTACCGGCACCACCACCTCGCCAACGATCAGAAGGTCGTGCTCCAAGAGCAGGTCATACGTCTCGCGGACCGTGCCGTTGACCAAGTTCTCGATCGGCACCACGCCGGCCACGATCGGCGGGGCCCCGGGCGGATCGGCGGGTAGGCAGCCCGTGGTGACGGCCTCGAACACCTCACGGAAGCCGGGCACGGGAACCGGGACAGGGCCCTCGAACGCAGCGAGGACGGCGTCCTCGGCGAAGGCCCCGGGCTCGCCGGAATAGGCGACGTGCGGCCCAAGCGTCGGGCCTGTCGACTGCACCGCGGTCAGCGTTCGAACCAGCGCGACGGCTCGTGGTCGATCTCGTTGATCTCCACCCCGGGCGCCTTGGCCGCCCCCACGCGTCTCCCGCGCCGAGGCGCCGCCTCGGCGGCCCCAGCCCAATGCTCCTCCGCCAGCAGCGCGTTGATCGCCGCGAGATAGGCTTCGACCGAACAGGCGATCGTGTTTGGACCCTGGCACGAGCCTCGGTACCGACCCTCGCTGCGCGGCCCCTGGGCGCCCGCCGGCGGCGCAATCTCGAGCTCCACTTCCCCTTCCGCATCGGGCCCTTCACCCAGCGAGACGACTCGGTACGCGAGGAGCCGAGGGTGTCCCGAGAGGACCTCTGCGAGCGCGCGATCGACCGCCTCGAAGAGGGCGTCGATCGGACCGTTCCCTTCTGCCGACGACTCCCACACGTGTTCACCCATCTGCACCACGACCACGGCTCGGCTCTGCACGTTCGAGCCGGTCGAACAGGTCCACCGTGCGACCCGCACGGCCGGACCCTGGGTAACTTCGACCATTACGTGCCTCCTTCGGTCGCTGAAACCGCGGTGGTGAAATGGCGCTCGTCGCGGCGGCGCAACTCCGCGCCCCCTTTCCAGAGCGCGTATTCGAGCGAGTCACCGAGCGCCTGAACCGACG